>CAISGS010000198.1 GCA_903884915.1 uncultured Caulobacteraceae bacterium
CGAAGGCGGGGACCCAGACCATTTCACACAGCCTGAACGCGGCCCACTGAACCCCCGCCTGCGGGGAACGCGGCGGATAGACCGCAGGTGCCCTTCCACCCGCGTCATTGCGAGGCGCATCGCGCCGAAGCAACCTAGGGGACCGGACACCGTCGAACGCGCAACCCTTTTAACCCTCACCACCAACAATCCAGCCCAGTCCCCTAGGTTGCTTCGCTGCGCTCGCAATGACGAGGGGGCGGGGCGGCTTAAAGCCCCCATCATCCGTGTTCCCCGCGAAGGCGGGGACCCAGACCCTTACACTTTGGCTGGAAGCGGGCCCGCTGTAGCGGGGAACTTGGCGGAGAGGCCCGTGGATGAACACCCCCCACTCCCAACCCTCTCCCCCTCAAGGGGGCAAAGGGCTAGCAGGGGTAAGCCCTACCCCCGCGACTTGCCGGGCGTGTAGTTCAGGATCGGCGAGAGCCAGCGTTCTGCGATGTTGAGGTCCCAGCCTTTGCGACCCGCATAGTCTTCCACCTGATCGCGGTCGATCTTGCCGACGCCGAAATAGTGGGCCTCGGGGTGAGCGAAATAGAGGCCAGACACCGACGAGGCCGGGGTCATGGCGAAGCTCTCGGTCAGGGCCATGCCGGTGGCGGCTTCGGCGCCGAGCAAGCGGAAGAGGGTGGCCTTCTCCGTATGGTCCGGCTGAGCGGGATAGCCGGGGGCAGGGCGGATGCCGGAATATTTCTCGGCAATCAGGTCCTCGACGGTGGTGGCCTCATCGACGGCATAGCCCCAAAGCTCGGTGCGCACGCGCTTGTGCATGGCTTCGGCAAAGGCTTCGGCCAAGCGGTCGGCCAGGGCGGCGGCGAGGATGGCGCTATAGTCATCGCCAGCGGCCTTGAACTTTTCCGCAATCAAGGGCTCGCCATGACCGGCCGTGACCGCAAAGGCACCGATATAGTCTGGCTTGGTGCCCTTAGGCGCGATGAAGTCCGACAGGGCCAGATTGGCGCGGCCTTCGGACTTGGCCATCTGTTGGCGCAGAGCATGGAAGCGGCCGATCTCGGTGCTGCGGGTCTCGTCGGCAAAGACGGCAATATCGTCGCCCTCAGCATTGGCGGGCCAGAAGCCGACCACGCCGCGCGCCTCGAACCATTT
Source organism: uncultured Caulobacteraceae bacterium (assembly GCA_903884915.1). GTDB lineage: Bacteria > Pseudomonadota > Alphaproteobacteria > Caulobacterales > Caulobacteraceae > CAISGS01. The sequence goes on from CAISGS010000198.1 coordinate 1,147, forward strand.
CTCATCAATGATGCGCTTGAGCATGGCTTGAGCATCGGCAAAGAGGTTGGTCGCCGCCTCGCCGACCACATCGTCGGTTAGGATGGCTGGATAGTGGCCGATCAACTGCCAACTGGCAAAGAACGGGGTCCAGTCAATATGTTTGGCGAGGTCTGCCAGATCATAGGCTACGAAGCTGCGGGTCCCTAAGAAACTGGGCACCTTGGGCTCAAAGGCGGTCCAATCAATGGCAAAGGCGCGGGTGCGGGCCTCCGTGATCGAGGTGCGGGCCTTGGCCTGTTGACCCCGTTCGAACTGCTCGCGGATGCGCTGATAGTCTTCGCGCGTCTCGGCCTGAAGGCGGGTGCTTTCGGTCTTGGACAAAAGGCCCGACACGACCCCGACCGCGCGGCTGGCATCGAGCACATAGGTCGTCGATCCGGCACTATAGCCCGGCTCGATCTTGACCGCCGTATGGGTCTTTGAGGTGGTGGCCCCACCGATCAACAGCGGAATGGTAAAGCCCCGGCGCTGCATCTCTTGAGCAACAAAGACCATCTCGTCGAGCGAGGGCGTGATCAGGCCGGATAGGCCGATAATGTCGACCTTGTGCTCAATGGCGGCATCGAGAATGCGGTCGGCAGGGACCATGACCCCCAGATCAACCACGTCGTAATTGTTACACTGGAGCACGACGCCCACGATGTTCTTGCCGATGTCGTGGACGTCGCCCTTAACGGTGGCCATCAAGATCTTGCCGGCCATTTCGCGTGGCTTGCCGACCTTTTCGGCCTCCATATAGGGTTCCAGATAGGCCACGGCCTGTTTCATGACGCGGGCCGACTTGACCACCTGGGGCAGGAACATCTTGCCTGCACCGAACAGGTCGCCAACCACGTTCATGCCGTCCATCAAGGGCCCTTCGATGACGTGAAGGGGGCGCTCAAAGCCTAGGCGGGCCTCTTCGGTGTCGGCCTCGATAAATTCGGTGACGCCATTGACCAGAGCATGCTCGATTCGCTTGGCCACGGGTGCGTCACGCCATTTCAGGTCCACCACGCGGGCCACGCCCTTATCGCCCTTATAGCGCGGGGCGATCTCAACCAGATGTTCGGTCGGGCTGATCTTGCGGCTGGTGGCCCGGTTGAGGATCACATCCTCGACCGCCTCGCGCAGTTCAGGATCGATGGTCTCATAGACCGGCAGGTCCCCGGCATTGACGATGCCCATATCCATGCCCGCCCCGATGGCATGGTAGAGGAACACCGAATGGATGGCGCGGCGCACGGGCTCATTGCCGCGAAAGCTGAAGGACACATTCGAGACGCCGCCGCTGATCCGGGCGTGAGGCAGGGTCTGTTTGATCGCGCGCGTGGCCTCAATGAAGTCCACCGCATAGTTGTCATGCTGCTCGATCCCGGTCGCCACGGCGAAGATGTTGGGATCGAAGATAATGTCTTCCGGCGGGAACCCGACCTGATCGACCAGTATGCGATAGGCCCGCGTGCAGATCTCGATCTTGCGCGCGGCCGTATCGGCCTGCCCTAGCTCGTCAAAGGCCATGACCACCACCGCCGCGCCATAGCGCAGGCACATCTTGGCCTGATGGATGAACTCCGCCTCGCCCGCCTTCATGGAGATGGAATTGACGATGGAGCGGCCCTGAACGCACTTAAGTCCCGCCTCGATCACGTCCCATTTGGAACTGTCGATCATGATCGGAACCTTGGCGATGTCCGGCTCACCGGCGATCAGGTTCAGGAAGGTGATCATGGCCTGCTTAGAGTCCAGCAGGCCCTCGTCCATATTGATATCGATGATCTGAGCCCCGGCCTCGACCTGCTGGCGCGCCACGGTCAGGGCCTCGGACAGATTGCCCTCGACGATCAGCTTCTTGAACTTGGCCGAGCCCGTGACGTTGGTGCGTTCACCGACATTGATGAAGGACGGACGAGGGGCGGCGGTCATGGTCGTGATGCTTTCAGGGGTCGTCATGGTTCAGGACAGCTCAAATGGCTCAAGGCCCGACAGGCGCATGGCAGTGGGCCGAACCGGAGGCATGCGAGGCGTCATGCCCCGAACCGCATCGGCGACATGGCGGATATGATCGGGTGTGGTGCCGCAGCAGCCCCCAAGAATATTGACGATGCCGTCTGCGGCCCACTCGTGCAGCATATGACCGGTCTGATGCGGCTCCTCATCATATTCCCCAAAGGCGTTGGGCAGGCCCGCATTGGGATAGGCGGCGACCAGCGTATCGGCCAAGCGGCTGATCTCGGCAATGTGCGGGCGCATCAGTTCGGCTCCGAGGGCGCAGTTAAAGCCGACGGCAAAGGGCTTGGCGTGCTTGACCGAGTTCCAGAAGGCCTCGACCGTCTGGCCCGACAGGGTGCGGCCCGACCGGTCGGTGATGGTGCCGGAAATCCAGATCGGCAAGGGCTCCAGACCCTCATCCTCCAGATCCAGGATCGCCTTCAGCGCCGCCTTGGCGTTCAGCGTGTCGAAGATGGTCTCGACGAGGAACAGGTCCACCCCGCCTTCGTGCAGGGCCAAGACCTGCTCGCGATAGGCGTTGTAGACCTCGTCAAAGGTCACAGACCGGGCCGAAGGGTCATTCACATCGGGGCTGATCGACAGGGTGCGGTTCAAGGGGCCAATCGATCCGGCCAAAAAACGCGGCTTATGCGGCTCCTTGGCGGTCCAGCGGTCGGCGCTTTCGCGGCCCAGACGCGCGGCCTCGAGGTTCAAGGCCCGCACCTGGCTCTCCATGCCATAGTCGGCCATGCCGATGGAGGTGGAAGAGAAGGTGTTGGTCTCTGAAATATCCGCGCCCGCCCCATAATAGGCATCATGCAGGTCGGTGATGATGTCCGGACGGGTCAGGATCAGCAGGTCATTATTGCCCTTTTGCGGCATGGCGTGATCCGCAAATTGGGTGCCGCGATAGTCTTCCTCGGACAGCTTATATTTCTGGATCATCACGCCCCATGACCCGTCCAGCACCAGCACGCGTTCAGCGGCAGCGGCTTTCAGGGCGGCAATTCGATCAGCACGGGTCATGGTCGGGTCTCTTTCGAACAGTTTCGGGCTCAGAGGGCCTTAGAGGGTCTCGCGCACGCCTAAGACGCGGCAGATGGCATAGACCAGATCGGCGCGGTTCAGGGTGTAGAAATGGAAGTCCTGAAAGCCGCGCTCCTGAAGTTTCGAGCACATCTCAGCAGCGATAGCCCCGGCCAGCAGGCGGCGGGTCTCAGGATCATCGTCGAGCCCGTCAAACAGATTGGCCAGCCAGACCGGAATGGTCGTCTGGCAAGCCGCCGCCATCTTCACAAGGCCCTTGAAATTGGTCACCGGCATGATCCCCGGCAGGATCGGGATGGTGATCCCTGCCGCCCGAACCTTGTCGATGAACCGGCTATAGGCGTCAATATCGAAGAAGAACTGGCTGATGGCGCGGGTCGCCCCGGCATCGACCTTGGCCTTCAGCACGTCAATATCATGGTCGATGGACGGGCTTTCAGGATGTTTTTCCGGATAGACACTGACCGAAATCTCAAAGGGCGCAATCTTGCGGATTGCGGTGCATAGCTCGGTCGCATTGGCATAGCCATCGGTGCGCGGCACATAGGCCCCGCCCAGCCCCTCCGGCGGATCGCCGCGCAGGGAGACAATATGGCGAACGCCAGAAGCCCAATATTGCCGGATCACCTCGTCCACCTCCTCGCGCGAGGCATTGACGCAGGTCAGGTGCGCGGCGGGGGACAGACGGGTCTCGTCCAGAATACGCTTTACCGTGCGGTGGGTCCGCTCGCGGGTCGAGCCGCCTGCCCCATAGGTTACCGAGACAAATTCCGGCTGGAGCGGGGCCAAACGTCCGATACAGGCCCAGAGGGACTCTTCCATCTCTGGCGTCTTGGGGGGGAAGAATTCAAAGCTGACGCGCACGTCACTGCGACCGCGTTCACCCGCACGGGCGATGGGGCCAAGAGAGGCTGTGTCCGGCGAAGGGTTTTGGGACGTTAGACTGGACATTATGAAACCTTCACACCCTTACGGTCGGCTAGGCCGCGCTGAGCGACCCAAATCTTTACGGTCAATCCCTCAGACGAGGCCGAGGGCAAGGTGGTCAGGTCGGGCGGGGCCAGACCCGCCTCCCCCATCCAACGGCCCATCTCATCATCCGAAAAGCCCAGACGGCGGTGTTGATGGGCCTCGCGCAGGAACTCCAAAGCATGGGGTGCAAAGTCCACAATCAAGAGCCGCCCGCCCGGCGCCACCAGCCGCGCGGCCTCGGTGACCGCAGAGGCCGGATCGGACAGATAGTGCAGGACCTGATGGACCACGACCAGATCGGCGCTGCGGTCGGGCAAGCGGGTCGCGAAAATATCGCCGTGGCGCAACTCCACACCCTGTAGCCCCGCTTCTGTCACATGCAGGCGCGCCACATTGAGCATCTGTTGGGACAGGTCTAGACCGATGGCATCCTTGGCACACGGCCCTAGGAGGGCCAGCATCCGCCCCGCCCCCGTGCCCAGATCAATCATCCGCTCAAAGGGCCCCGGCCCCGCAGCGGCCTTGATGGCGGCCTCGACATTGGCTTCGGACACATAGAGCGAGCGAATCTCGTCCCACCTTGCAGCATTGCGCGCGAAATAGGACTGGGCATCGGACGAGCGCTCGCCGCGCACCGCATCGAGCCGCTCCGCATCGCGCTGCATGCTTAGGTCCGAGGACTCGATCATGTCCAAGACCTGATCGACAAAATGACGCGTCGCCGGGTCCGCTGCCACCCGATAGAAGACCCAGGCCCCATCCGGGAACCGCTCGATCAGCCCGGCATCGCTGAGCAATTTCAAATGACGCGAGACACGCGGCTGACTCTGGTCCAATATCTGGCTCAGCTCCATGACGGCCAGCTCTTCATTGGCCAAAAGGGCAAGGATGCGCAGGCGCGTGGGCTCACCCGCCGCCCTCAGTGCCTCAATTACCTCTTCCGATGTCATCGCGACCATCACATAAAGATATCCTTATATCTTTATGTCTGACTTTGACGCGCTTGGCAAGGTAACGCCGAGCATGGGCGCGCGCATCAGGATGACTCAGAAAGCCCCGCCTAACCGTTGCCTCTGATCGCATAGGCGGTTACATCCCTGTCAGCCCCATTTCCTCGATCGTGAAGAGCGCCCGCGCCCCATGGCACAGCAATATATTTTCCAGATGCAAGGCCTGACCAAGGCCTATCCCGGCGGCAAGAAGGTGTTCGAGAACATCTGGCTGTCCTTCTATTCCGACGCCAAGATCGGCGTGGTCGGGGTCAACGGCTCGGGTAAATCGACCCTGCTGAAGATCATGGCCGGGATCGATAAGGAATTTAACGGCGAGGCCAAGGCCGCTGAAGGCATCAAGATGGGCTATCTTGAGCAAGAGCCCCATCTGGACGAGAGCCTCGATGTGCGCGGCAATGTCATCGCCTGGTGCGAAGAAAAGAAGATTTTCGACCGCTATAACGAAGTCGCCACCCTGATGGGCGAGGAATATACCGACGAGCTGATGGAGGAGATGAACGCCCTTCAGGAGAAGATCGACGCGGGCGATCTGTGGGACATAGACAGCAAGATCGAAATGGCCATGGGCGCGCTGCGTTGCGCCCCCGATGAAAGCGCTGTCGATAAGCTATCGGGCGGTGAGCGTCGCCGGATCGCTCTGGCCCGGCTTTTGCTGTCCAAGCCCGACATGTTGCTGCTCGATGAGCCGACCAACCACTTGGATGCCGAATC
>CAISGS010000199.1 GCA_903884915.1 uncultured Caulobacteraceae bacterium
CATCCCGGTACAGCCGAAATAGCGGGCCGCGCCATTCAGCGTGCCGTAGCCAGTCAAGGTCTGCCTGAGGGCGTGTTCTCTTTGCTGTTTGATAGCGGCCGTTCCATTGGCCAGGGCCTTGTGGCCGATGCTCGCATCAAGGCTGTCGGCCTAACCGGGTCGCGCTCTGCTGGATTCGCTTTCATGAAGATCGCCCAATCGCGGCCTGAACCGATCCCGGTCTATGCTGAGATGAGCTCCATCAATCCTGTGGTCTTGTTACCAGCGGCCCTATCAAAAAACGGCAGGGCGATAGGAGAGGCCTTCGCGGCGTCTCTTACCCTTGGCGCGGGTCAGTTCTGCACTAATCCGGGGCTTCTATTGGCAGTCGAGGGGCCGGGGCTTGAGGCTTTTTTGGCGGGTGCAAGCTCGGCATTGAATATGGCCTCTGCGTCGACAATGCTAACGCCTGGAATTCACAAGGCCTATGAGGCGGGCGTTGGTGCGCTTCAGGCGAATGCAGCCGTCACGATGGTGGCCCAAGGCTTGGAGGCTGCCGGTGTGCAATGCCAAGCGGCCCTCTTCAGCACCACGGCTGAGGCGTTTCAATCTGATCGTTCTTTGCATGATGAGGTCTTTGGCGCCGCCTCTATCCTTGTCCGCTGCCCGGATTTCGAAACGCTGATCGATGTCTTGGAGGGTCTTGAGGGACAGTTGACAGCGGCGGTCCATGCGGTCGAGGCGGACCATCAGGCGGCAGCGCGTCTCTTGCCGATCCTTGAACGCCGCGCGGGGCGTATTCTGTTCAATGGCTTTGGCACAGGCGTTGAGGTTGGCCATGCCATGGTTCATGGCGGACCGTTCCCTTCGACCTCCGATCCGCGTTCCACCTCGGTGGGGTCCTTAGCGATCATGCGGTTCCTGCGGCCGGTCAGCTATCAAGATGTTCCGGCCAGCCTTCTGCCGATGGCGCTGCGCGATGAGAACCCCTTTAAGGTTCCCCGCCGCATCAATGGTCAGCTCGAATTGGCGCAGGACTAGCCATGTCGTCGGGTCAGGTTTTATTCAGCCGCAAGGGCGCTGTCGGTCAGATCCTGTTCGACAATCAGGCGTCCCTTAATGCCCTGTCCTTTGGCATGTGGCGTCAGCTCGGGGCCATTTGCCAAGAGATTTCCACTGACCGAACTTTGCGGGTGGTGGTCCTGCGTGGTGCAGGGGGCAAGGCCTTCGTCGCGGGTACCGAGATCGACGATTTCCTGACCTTCGACGATGGTGACCGCGGCGTCGACTACGAGGCCGAGATGGACAGCTATGTAGGTCTGGTCGAGACCTTGCCCATGATCACTATTGCAGCGGTTGAGGGCTGGGCCGTGGGCGGCGGGTTGGCCCTGTCTTGCGCTTGTGACCTTCGCATCGCGACCCCTTCATCCAGATTTGGATCACCCCTTGGCCGCTCGATTGGCAACTGCCTTTCGGCCAAAGGCTATGCGCGCATGGCTGCCCATCTGGGTATTGCCCAGGCCAAAAGGGTCCTGTTGCTCGGTGAGATGTTGACTGCCGATGAGCTCTTGTCACACGGTGTTCTGACAAAGGTGGTGGAGCCTGAGGCCTTTGAACAGGCATTGGACGACCTGTGTTTAAGGGCCTCTGAAAATGCGCCCCTGACCAGCCAGGCCAGTAAAACGGCCCTATGGCGAATAGTCTATGCCAATCTGCCCAACACTGACGACTTGACCCGCTTGGTCTATGGCAGCGCCGATTTCCGTTCGGGGGTTCGCAAGTTCCTCAACAAGGAACCGCGGGTGTGGACGGGTGGGTAACGTGATCTTGACCCTTGGGAGACGATGAGCCATGCGCCTGGCTGA
>CAISGS010000200.1 GCA_903884915.1 uncultured Caulobacteraceae bacterium
CTCAACGCCTTCCTCAAGCGCCGCAGTCACTTTGCGCTGGTGGTCGACGAGTATGGGGCCCTGCAAGGCCTGGTCACCCTCGAGGACATTCTCGAGGAGATTGTCGGCGAGATATCGGATGAGCATGACGCTGCCGTGCAGGGCGTGCGCCGTCAGGCTGATGGCTCGATCCATGTCGATGGCTCTGTCACCATCCGCGATCTCAACCGCGCCATGGACTGGGACCTACCCGATGATGAGTGGGTCACGGTCGCAGGTCTGGTGATCCATGAGGCCCAGACCATTCCCGATCCGGGGCAGACCTTCATCTTCTATCACCACCGGTTCCAGATCCTGCGCCGTCAACGCAACCAGATCACAGCCCTGCGCATCAGTGCCCGCCTCGCCGCCGCTGAAGAGGGCTAGGCGGCGCACTCTGGGGCGGTGAATCACGTCTCGCCGGGTGCCAGCGTCTTGATCGAGAGGGCGTGAACCGGCCCTGCAAGCTCTTCGCTGAGGGCGTTCATGACCAATCTTTGCCGACCGACCCGATTCACCCCTAAAAAAACGCTGGATGTGATCGTCACCGAAAAATGAGTTTCCCCAGCGTCCGAGGATCCTGAGTGGCCTTTGTGCTTGTCAGAATCATCAATTATTTCAATTAATTCAGGTGAAAACCTAGATTCAAGCTTAGCTTTCATCCGTGCGGCAACCGTACCCATCAACAGATCCTTTTCGTCGCGATGCATTATTCCGCTCGTCAATCCTTGAATGACAATCTTTCAGCAGCATAATCCACTTCATGAGCCGAGAGTTTGAATACAAGCCGAAATTCCGAGATATCCGAGTCCGCCCTCCCAAAGAGGGGGAAAAGGAGCAGGAAAATGACGTCAACCACCTGAAGCCAGGCGAGAAGAAGTGCGACTGGCCGGGCTGCATCGTGGCAGGTCAGACCAAGGCACCGAAGTCGCGTGACATGCTCAACGACCATTACTGGTTCTGTGTGCGCCATGCGGGCGAGTACAATAAGAACTGGGACTTCTTTGCAGGCATGACCGAGGCCGATGTGCGCAAGGCGCAGGAGGATCGCTTTACCGGCGGTCGCCCGACCTGGTCGTTCAAGGCCTCGCGCAACAGCCGAGAGGCCGCTGCCAAGATCAAGGCGTCCGGACCGGCGGATTTCAGTGACCCCTTAGGTGTTTTCAGCGCGTCCCAGCGCAAGGCGGCGCAAGAGGCCGAGCAGGTCGCGCACCAGCGTAAGCTTGGCAAGATCGAGCGCTCGGCCCTGACCGATTTGGACATGGATGCGGCAGCCGAGCCTGCCGCCATCCGCGCGCGCTACACAGAGCTGCTTCGCCGCTTCCACCCCGACCTCAATGGTGGGGACCGTGGGGCGGAGGGTAAGCTTCAGCGCGTGATCAAGGCCTATAAGACTCTCAAGGCCGCCGGACTGGCCTGATCGGCGAGCGGGCAAGCCCAAAATAAGGCCCTCACCTGAGCCCTTTCCCCCTTGAGGGGGAGAGGGTTGGGAG
>CAISGS010000201.1 GCA_903884915.1 uncultured Caulobacteraceae bacterium
AAAACCGAGACCAGATATGGGCGGCCTATCTGGCGCGTCTCGCTGCCGAAGGGCTGAGCCGAAACCCCTAGAGCGGTTCGCCGCGCAAGAGCTTGGGCAGATCCCCGACCGCGCCGCCCGCCTCCTGCATGAAGAACTTGCGGGCCGGACCAATCAGATTGACCACCGCCATGCCTGCGCCTCGAACAAACCGCAGCATCGGATTATCGTTCGAAAAGAGCCGCACAAAGACATCGGTCGCCGCCGCCAGCATGACATTGTCAAACCGCCGCCAAGCCGCGTAGCGCTCCAAGACCACCAAAGAACCAATATCTTCGCCTAGGCGGACCGCATCGGTCAGGACCTCGGCCAAGGCGGCGGCATCTTTCAGACCCAGATTGAGCCCCTGACCGGCGATGGGATGAACCCCGTGGGCCGCGTCTCCCATCAGCACCAGTCGGGGCGCGGCCATATTCTCGGCCAACTGCAGCGACAGGGGATAGACAAAGCGAGTCCCCAAGACCTCAATCTCACCCAGAAAATCACCAAACCGGCGACGCAGATGGGCTTCAAAGACTTCGGGTCTGGCGCTGCGAAGGGCCTCGGCCCGGTCGGTCTTTTCGGTCCAGACCAGACTGGCGCGATTGCCGGTCAGGGGCAGGATGGCGAAGGGACCAGAGGGGAGGAAATATTCATGGGCCACACCCTCATGGGGCTTGGCCATGCCCACAGTCGCGACCACGCCGCTCTGGGCATAGTCCCATCCCACGGTGCCAATCTTGGCCACTTGGCGAATGATCGAGTGACGACCCTCGGCCCCCACCACAAGGGGGGCTCGAAGAACGCGGCCATCGCTGAGCGTGACCTCGGCAGCCGCCCCAACGACACTTGCTGAAACCACCGTTGCTGGGGCCAGAACGGGGATGGCTGCATCCACAACCGCTTGCGCTAGGGCTGCGCGAATGGAGCGGTTTTCTAACATATAGCCCAGAGGCTCGCCGTCCGAACGGTCGGCAATCTCAGCAGAGTCAAAGCGCAGGAAGAAGGGGCTGGCGGCACCATTGGCCGCGCCGGGCGTGCGGCCATCGGTGACGAGGATCTGCTCGATATTTTGCGCCTTGGACACCAGGGCCTCACCAACGCCAATAGCCTTCCAGAGCCGAAAGCTGGAATAGGCGATGGCTGACGAGCGGCCATCAAACTCCGGCGCCTGTTGAGCGTCGAAGGTCTGGGGGTCGATCAAGAGGGGCCGCAAGCCGCCACTGACCAAGGCGAGTGCGAGGGTCATGCCCGCCATTCCGGCGCCGACAATGATCACATCGGCATCGAAATGGGGCTGAGAGGGGGTGGGCGCGTTCAAGGTCATGGTTGCTTATGTCGTTCGGAACCGGCCGCCGTCCAGAGGGGATTTGACGCATCTTTGTGAGGGCATCTGTGCCATCGACAGGTCATGGTAAACAGGCCTTAACCCTCTTGATGTAAAATCAGGCCCTAATGGACGGTGATTTGGTCTGGGTGGAGTGCGGTATATGGCGCGGGTGGCGCAAAGGTCCAATCTGCAACTGATTGGTATGGGCCTGAAGTTCGGCTGGGACCATCCGCTTTCCGCGCGGTTTCGCGGCGGTGTAACAGCGGGCTTGGGCCTCGCGCTGATCCTTGCCTTTGCCTCCTATAATGCCGCGGACCCGAGCTTTAATGCCGCCACAGGGGTGGAGCCGACCAATCTTCTCGGCACGCTCGGGGCGGGCATTGCTGACGCCTCTATTCAGTCCCTTGGCTTGGCCGCGTGGGCGGGCGCCCTCTTGATGGTCGCCTCAGGCCTGTGGCGCGCCGGAGAGCGTGAGCCAGACGATAGCCGCGCGATCCTCCGGCTTCGCGCCTTGGTCGGCCTGATTGGCGCGCTGGCCTCTGCGGGCCTGCTCGCCGCCGCACCAACACCGGCCTCTTGGCCCCTTGCCAGTGGCTTGGGGGGCTTTTGGGGCGAGAGCCTATTGCAACATTTCGGAGCGCTCTTCAGCCTCGCCCATATTCCGGCCGGCCGGATCTTTGCCGCCGTACTCCTATCGATCGGGGCCATTGCCGCCCTCGGCTTTGGGCTCGGGATAAGCAAGGCTATGGTTGGGCGGGCAGTCTTGACCTTCCGCGCCACCTTGGCAGAGCAGGCCCGCCGCCGGGCTCAGCAACCGGCCGTTAAAGACCAGGCTGCCGCCGCGCCGCGAGCCCCGCGCGCTTCCAGAGCCAAGGTCTCTGCCAATCTTGACGCGGCCGTGGCCGTCAACCTCGATGACGAACTGGACGCCCCGCCAGAGGCCGCGCCTCAAGTGCTCAATATCAAGGCCCCCAAAACCTCCAACCGAGAGCAACGGGAAAACCAAAAGGCCTTTGATTTCGTTCAGCCCGGTGGCTTCCAACTGCCGGAGCTGGCCATGCTGGCCAAGCCCAAGCCGCGCTCATCGGCCTTTGATGAGGGCTCCTTGCGCCAAAATGCTCGGATGCTCGAAAGTGTGTTGGCGGAGTTCGGCGTTAAGGGTCAGATCGATCAGATCCGGCCAGGCCCCGTCGTCACCCTCTATGAGCTGGTCCCCGCCCCCGGCGTTAAACATGCCCGCGTCGTCGCCCTGTCCGATGATATTGCCCGCTCAATGAGTGCCCGCGCCTGCCGGGTGGCTGTCGTTCAAGGGCGCAATGCCATCGGCATTGAACTGCCCAACTCCCACCGCGAGACCGTCTATCTGCGCGACCTGTTGGCCTCGAGCGAATATGAGAAATCGAGCCAGATCCTGCCCATGGCGCTTGGCGAGACCATCGGCGGCGAGCCCTATATTGCCGACATGTCGAAGATGCCCCACCTCTTGATCGCGGGCACCACCGGCTCGGGTAAGTCGGTGGGGGTCAATGCCATGATCCTTTCGATCCTCTATCGTTTGCCGCCGGACAAATGCAAATTCATCATGATCGATCCCAAGATGCTGGAACTGTCGGTTTATGACGGCATTCCGCATCTTTTGGCCCCGGTCGTGACCGATCCTAAAAAGGCCATTGTCGCGCTCAAATGGACCGTGCGTGAGATGGAGGACCGCTATCGGCGCATGTCCAAGATCGGCGTGCGCAATATTGGCGGCTTTAACGAAAAGGCCAATGAGGCCCTGGCCAAGGGCGAGCACTTTGTCCGCACCGTCCAGACTGGCTTTGATGAGGCCGGGCGGCCGGTCTATGAGGAAGAAAAGCTGCGTCCTGATCCCATGCCCTATCTGGTCGTGGTCATTGACGAGGTCGCCGACCTGATGATGGTGGCGGGCAAGGATATTGAAGGGGCCGTTCAGCGTCTGGCCCAGATGGCCCGCGCCGCTGGTATTCACCTGATCATGGCCACGCAGCGCCCCTCGGTCGATGTCATTACCGGCACCATCAAGGCCAACTTCCCCACCCGGATCAGCTTTCAAGTCACCTCCAAGATCGACAGCCGCACCATCATGGGCGAGCAGGGCGCCGAGCAACTGCTGGGCCAAGGCGACATGCTCTATATGGCCGGGGGCGGGCGGATCACGCGCCTTCATGGTCCCTTTGTCTCTGACGGTGAGGTCGAGACCGTCGCGGCCTTCCTGCGCAGTCAGGGCCAGCCGCAATATCTCGAAGAGGTCACGGCCAGCGATGACGAGGATGGCGGTGACGGCGACGGCAGCGGCGAGGGCGGCATGTCCGGCGATGATCTCTATGATCGCGCCGTTGCCGTGGTCACCCGTGATCGCAAGGCCTCGACCAGCTATATCCAGCGGCGCCTACAGATCGGCTATAACCGCGCCGCGTCCTTGATGGAAAAGATGGAGCGCGAAGGGGTGGTGGGCGCGGCCAACCATGCTGGTAAACGCGATATCTTGGCCGGACCGCCGCCCTAATGGGGGTTGGGGCCCGTGGTCATATCCTTGCCCGGATTGGCAGATAGGGTCGATCTGGTTAGAGGATAGGCCATGATGACCCAATCGCCCCACCGCCCAAAGACCCGCTCTAGCCGGATCGTGAGCCTTATCGCGCTCCTCTGTCTTGGCGCGCCCGCCGTCACGTCCGCTCAGCCGGTTCGATCAAGCGCGGTGGCCCTCTCGGCGGAAGACAGCGCCCTCGTCGCCAAAGCCAGCGCCTATTTACAATCGCTGGGACAGGCCCGCGGCCGGTTTGTTCAGACCGATCCCTTTGGCACCAAGAGCCGAGGCGATCTTTACCTCAAGCGGCCCGGCAAGATGCGCTTTGCCTATGACCCGCCGCTCGGGCTGCTGGTCGTGTCCGATGGGTTCAACGTCTCCATTGCCGATAGCCGGCTCAAGACCTTTGATCGCTATCCCCTTGGCACCACCCCCTTGGCGCTGCTTTTGGCGCGAGAAATCCGCTTGGATCGCGGTGTGATCATCGACCGAGTGACCCGCAACGCCGATGGCTTTGCCATCACGGCCCGTGACGGCCGCAAAGAGGCCGAAGGGCGCATTGTTTTGGCCTTCTCTTCGAACCCCGTCGCGCTCAAATCTTGGGCCGTTACCGATGCTCAAGGCCAGACCACGCGCATTGATTTAGAACAGTTTTCCCCCGTATCTGGCCTAGACCGCGCCCTGTTCGTCTTGGTCGACCCCCGCAGCCTCGCGCCCGGATCGGCGAAGACACGGCGCTGAACTGTGACATATTAACGACAAGCAAGGAAAACCGTGAATCGCCTTGACTTTATCGCGCTGCGTGTCCATAAGGTCACACAAGGCGGCGGCATATTCCCCTGTGTCGCTTGATCCTGTGTCGGATTACATCCCCTCCCGGCATCGGTGTGAACGTCTATTCCCTAGCCCGGTGCCGGTTTGACCCGCTCCGGGCTTTTTTTTGCGCGCCGAACAGGCCTATAGGGGATGAACCGCCAGCCCCCGGATCCTTGCCATGCGCCTTCGTCTCGCCACCTGGAACATCAATTCGGTCCGCCTGCGCCTCGACCAGATCGCGCGCTTTGTGGCCGAGCAGGCGCCCGATGTCCTCTGTTTGCAGGAGATCAAATGTCAAAACGGCGAGTTTCCCACTGAAGCATTCGAGGCCATGGGCTTGCCTCATCTCGTGATCCGAGGCCAGAAAAGCTATCACGGCGTCGCCATCGCCTCGCGCCTTCCCATCGAGGAAGGCATGGACCTAGACCTGTGCCGCGAGGGCCATGCCCGCACCGCCGCGGTTAAGGTCGCCGGGGTCGAGATCCATAATTTCTACATCCCGGCGGGCGGCGACGAGCCGGATCGCGAGGCCAACCCCAAGTTCGACCACAAGATGGACTTTTTCGAGCGCCTGACCGCCGACATGGCCAAACGTGACCCCAAGGCCCCCCTCATCCTGACCGGCGATCTTAATGTCGCGCCCGGCGAAAATGATGTCTGGAGCCACAAGCAGATGCTCAAGGTGGTCAGCCATACGCCGGTTGAGATCGAGGCGATGGCCAAGCTCAAGGCTTCGCTCGGCTTTCTGGATCTGCCGCGCGAAGCGGTGCCAGAGCCGCAGAAGCTCTTTTCATGGTGGAGCTATCGGGCGGCCGATTTCCGCGCCTCTACTCGCGGCCTTCGGC
>CAISGS010000202.1 GCA_903884915.1 uncultured Caulobacteraceae bacterium
AAATGACAAGAGAGGCTTGGATGGCGCGATAAGCCATCGTTTAAATTTTCGTTTAGCGTTAATGATCAAAAATCCACCACGCCCGCGTCAATGTCTTTTACTTTAAAGTGCCGACAAAATGAATTTCCAAGTTGATCTCGTGTCTGAGAATCAATTTTATCTAAATTATAGATACCGGCGTGAGCATCATAATTTATTTCCGGTTTGTGCATTACATTTATGGTGAATGGTGAGCAGGATATCCGAATTTTTTCTATTTTTCCTACTATAATATAGGCATTAGATTTTATATCTAATGGTGCATTTCTAAAAGATTCGATAGCAAATTTACTTTTAATTTTTCCTTCTGACGCAGGATGATCGAGCCAACATACAGAATAAAACTCTTCATTTTCCCTGAGAATGAATGCTTCGGGCAGTATTACGATAGGCGTTGGCCCATCACTTAATACATCTTTGTTTTTCACAAGACGCGCAACGCGGTGGTCGTCTGGGATTTGATCGCCGTCAGCCATGAATTAGCCACTCTCTTTTCCCTTCTGGGATACTTTCGGCGAACTGGGCGATCGCGACGCTCTTTATTTTACGCTCTATCAGGCCATCGACCTTATAACTCAGTCGCCAATCTAATCGACCATCTCCAAAACATTCCACAAACAGCAAATTATCGCCAACTTTCCACGCAGCAACAGTGTTCCCTTGATCTGAAAAACCTACCCCTGGGCGGTGGGTGAACTTGAACAGCGTAATAAGTTGAGCAAAGGTTCTGAACGATGCGTTTAAGGGTAAGGTATCGGTAGGATCCCACTGTTCCGGATCGATAAGGTCAGAAAGCCTCATCCTAAGCGGTAACATCCACTCGTCGCCCAACCCCGACATGGTGTCGTCTATGATTTTTGAAAGGGCATTCAATTTATCATGAATTCGGTTATCGTATAGTTGACCTGCGTCAAAATTATATGCAGCTTTGTTTTCTAAAGGCCAATTAGTCTGCCTGGGAGATCGTCCTTCATTATAGAACTTTTTAACTGAATCAGATGGTAATTGGCCTCTAAAGATCGAATATTTATTTTTTGTAGTTACAAAGCTGGATTTTTTACTTTCTAAAACGATCACTGAAAAATCTCCCTAGTTTTGTCTGTAATAAATGACTCAAATAGTTCGTTCTTTTCGTTATGAATGTTTTCTAAGTATGCAAAAATCTCGAAATGTTTTTGGGGGCACTTTTCTGTTCGGAAAACGTCTATATCCAGAATAAACGAAGATCCGGTGCCGGTTGGCGGCTTAATCATGCCTGTGTTAACAATGACATATGAGTTTTCTAAATTCGACGGTATAGCCAATTGCATTTTATAGTCGTAGAGAATTTGCTCAGGGTCGTTTGATATCATTGGATATATTGTTAAATAATCTTCTATTTTGAATTGACCTGTATTTTTAAGATCTATTCTGTTTATAAACCTTACCCCCAATCGGGCTATTGGGTTTTCGTTAATTGCGCCAGACCAATTTGTCCAACTCCATGAAACAAACTCCATAAAGTCATCCCAATTTGAATAAATCCCTGTTAATGAATTTGTAAGCACGTGGTCGTTAATCGTCACAGACTCACCGCCATCTTCTTGCCGCATCCTATATCCGGTATTTGTCTTCTGAGATTCGGCGAAATCAGCATCAACGGTAACCGATATAGTCGACACGGTTTCTTTGATCGGTAGGCGGTCAGCGTATTTCTCAGAAAGAGCGTCGAGTTGCTCGGACGACAGAGGATTTTCAAGCCTAAACTCGACAATGGCCTCTATCACTGGCGGATGCGCGTATTTCTGTGCCATCTCTTGCTCCCGAATCGGCAATCTAGGGTAGCGTGAGGAGATTTGTCGAGACAAATCTCCTCTTCGCAGAAAATTAGCGAACACTCGTAAAATATCACTAAGTACCGATTTGGCTACCGCGTTAAGCCAAAACCCTAACGCCAAACCGGTAGGCGTTTGCCTAAGAAGGCGCCGATGCCCTCTTCGGCTTCGGGACCCAACATGTTCAGGGTCATGACCTGTGAGGCCAGATCATAGGCCGCGGTGAGGGGCATCTCGACCTGCTGATAGAAGGCCTGTTTGCCGATCTGAAGGGTGGCGCGGGCCTTGCTGGTGATCTTTTGGGCGAGGGCGACGCTTTGGGCCTCGATCTGATCGGCGGGGACGATGCGGTTGATCAGGCCGATGCGCAGGGCCTCGTCGGCGCCGGTCATGTCGCCGGTCAGGAGCATCTCCATGGCCTGTTTTCGGCCGACCGCGCGCGACAGGGCCACCATCGGGGTCGAGCAGAACAGGCCCAGATTGACCCCCGGCGTGGCGAACCGCGCCTCTGGGGTGGCGAGCGCGAGATCGCAGCTGGCGACCAGCTGGCATCCTGCCGCCGTGGCCAATCCTTCAATCTGCGCAATGACGGGCAGGGGGTGGTGGACCATGGCCTGCATCAGGTCCGAGCAGCGGGCAAAAAGTTGCTCGTAAAAGCCTCTGCCGCCATCGGGATCTTGGCGATGGGCGGTCATCTCCTTCAGATCGTGACCAGAGCTAAAGACGCTCCCCACCCCCTTTAAGATTATGACCCGCGCCTTGGGATCCTTGGCCGCGGCATCAAAGGCCTCTTGCAGCCGCGTGATCATCTCAAGGCTCAAGGCATTGCGAGCCGCAGGATGGTTGAGGGTCAGGTGCAGGACCCCGTCCTCGTCCATCTGCGACAAGAGGATGGTGTTGGAGGGGGGCGCGGTCTGATCCATGGCCAAAGGGTGACGCAACTTTGCGCGCCTGCCAAGCCCGGGGTTGGGGATGGGGGCCCAGTGGTGACCGCTGAGACAGTTCCTGTATAGATCAGGCCATGACCCGCGAGGCTGATCTTTCGTCTGAAGAGGTGCAAGGCGCGCCAACACCGTCCCTGAGCTTGGCGGTGATCGGCCATGTCAACCATGGCAAGACGGCGCTGGTGCGGGCCTTGACTGGCATGGAGACCGACCGGCTCAAGGAAGAGATCGAACGGGGCCTCTCCATCACGCTTGGCTTTGCCCATGCCGAGCAAGGCGGGGTGATGTTCGACCTTATCGATGCGCCCGGCCATGAGGACTATATCCGCGCCATGGTCAGCGGCACGGCGGGGGCGCGGGCCGTGCTGTTGGTGGTCTCGGCCACAGAGGGCTTTGGCCGTCAGACCTTTGAGCATCTGGCGATCGCGGCGGCGCTCGGTCTAGAGGCTGGGCTGGTGGTGGTAACCAAGGCCGATCTGTTGGAGCCGGGAGACGAGGCGGCGGTCATCAACCAAATCACCGCCGATCTGCGCGGTACTATCCTTGAGGGCCAGCCCATCATCCTCTGTTCGGCCCATAGCGGCGCGGGTCTTGAGGCCGTGCGGGAGGGGCTGCACGCGCTCGCCGATCGCTGCCCTCCTCCTACCCTGCTCGCCGGAGCCTTCTTGCCCATCGACCGGGCCTTTAGCCTGACCGGCGCAGGGACCGTGGTGACCGGTACCTTGCAGGGCGCAGGCCTGAGCGTCGGTGAGGCGGTCGAGCTTTGGCCGTCTGGCCAGAGGGCCAGCGTGCGCCAGCTTCAAATCCATAACCAAAGCGTGGGCCATGCCGAACCGGGGGGACGGGTCGCGGTCAATCTGCGGGGTGTTTCAGCCAAGGATGTGGCCAGCGGCGAGGTCCTCTGCCGCTCCGGCGCCTTTGCGCCCAGCACCCAAGTCGATGTGATGATCACCCTGTCCGAGCAGGCCTCGAAGGGCCTGAAACATATGGATCAAATTAAGGTCCTATGGGGCGCACGGCAAGATATGGCCAGCCTGCGCCTGATGGAGGCGGGCACCCTCGCGCCGGGACAAAGGGCGCTGGCACAGCTTCGGTTTGCAACGCCAGTCGTGGCCTATGGCGGTCAAAGAGCCGTCCTTCGCCGCCCCTCTCCGCCTGAGACGCTGGGCTCCATAACGGTACTGGATCCGCTGGCGCCGCCGATGAAGGGGCGATCTGGGCCAAGGCTCGCCCTTCTTGCCGCTGTGGCCTCAGGTGAGGTCGAATCGATTGTCCACGCCCTCGCGGACTGGAGCGGTGGCATCCTGTCGGTCGCCGAGGCCGCGAGGCTGACCCGCCGAACGGTCAGCGATCTTTTGCCCCTTTTGGCCATGGACTATCAGCCCCTTGGTGAGGGTCAGCTTGTCCGGCGCGCTGATGTGGCAGCGGCAAAGCAGGCCTATGTCGTCGCCCTGACAACCGCCCACGCTCTTGCCCCGATGCGTGCCGCAGCTTCAGTCGCAGAGGTCCGCAAAGGACTGGCCAAGGACCATGGCCGGGACCTTATCGCCCATGCCGAACAGGTCTTGGCACAAGAGGGCTTGATCCGGCTCGAGGGGGCCAAGGTCGCGCTGGTGAGCCACGACCCTCTGGCCAGCCTAACCGCCGATAGCCTTGTCCGCCTTGGCGAGATCGAGGCGCGGCTCCTCCAGGCCGGACTGATGCCGCCCGATGTGGCGACCGTCGCGGGCGATGATGAAGAGGCCGCCGCCCTGATCACGCTGCTGGTGGATACCGGGCGAGCCGTTGCCCTGCGCAACGGGGCCCTTCGCCAGACCCTGACCTTTCACCACCAAGCGCTGTGGGATGCGGCGCCCAAGCTTCGAAGCCACTTTCCGCCGCCGCAAAGCTTCACGACCGGCGAGGCGCGGGCAGCGCTGGAAACCACCCGCAAATATATTGTCCCGGTGCTGGAATATCTCGACCGCCTCGGCCTGACCCGCAGAGAGGGGGATTTGCGGCAGGTCCTG
>CAISGS010000203.1 GCA_903884915.1 uncultured Caulobacteraceae bacterium
ACCCAACCCTCTCCCTCAGGAAGAGGGCTTTGATGCCCTTCCCCCCGCGCCCAAATGGCTCTAAATCAATACTCCAGAAGAGGGTCTGACCATGATCTTGGTGATCGATAACTATGATAGCTTCACCTACAACCTCGTTCACTATCTGAACGAGTTGGGGGCGCAGACGAGTGTGGTGCGCAATGACGCCCTGACCGTCGAGCAGGCCTTGGGCCAAAAGCCAGAAGCGGTGCTGCTGTCGCCCGGTCCGTGCGATCCTGATCAGGCTGGCATCTGCCTGCCCCTCCTCAAGGGCGCGCCGGAGGACTTGGCCATTTTGGGTGTTTGCCTCGGCCATCAGGCTATTGGCCAAGCCTTTGGCGGCGATGTGGTTCGAGCCAAAGCCTTGATGCACGGCAAGACAAGTCAGATTCATCATGACGGCAAGGGCCTGTTTGCGGGAATGCCGAACCCCTTTACCGCCACGCGCTATCACTCTTTGGCCGTCGAGCGCGCCACCCTGCCCGCCGATCTGGTGGTCACCGCTTGGACCGAAGACGGCGAGATCATGGGGCTGCAGCACAAGACCCGCCCGATCTATGGCGTGCAGTTCCACCCCGAATCCATCGCCACCGAAGGCGGCCACCAGCTCCTCGCCAATTTCCTCGATATGGCGGGCGTTAAGCGCACGGTTGCGGCCTAAGCGACCATGTCTGACGCCTTCAAACCCCTGCTCAGCAAGCTCGCGGACGGCCATATCCTCAGCGAAGAGGATGCCGAAGCCTTCTTTTCCGCCTGTTTGCGCGGCGAGCCCTCCCCGGCCCAGATCGCAGCGGCCGTAACCGCCCTGCGGATGCGCGGCGAGACGGTGGGCGAGATCACAGCCTGCGCCCGCGCCATGCGCGCCGCCGCGACCAAACTGGAACACCCCTACGAGGTGATCGACACCTGCGGCACCGGCGGCGATGGTCAGCACACCTTCAACATCTCCACCGCTGCAGCCATTGTTGCGGCAGGCGGCGGCATCAAGGTCGCTAAGCACGGCAACCGCGCCCTGTCCTCCAGTTCGGGCTCCTCGGACGTCCTGTCGGCGCTCGGCGTCAATCTGGGCTGCACGATGGAACAGTCGCGCAAGGCCTTGGACGAGGCGGGTATCTGTTTCCTGTTCGCGCCAGCGCACCATTCGGCCATGCGTCATGTGACGCCTGTGCGAGCCGAGCTTGGCTTTCGCTCCGTGTTCAATCTGCTTGGTCCCCTGTCCAATCCCGCCGGAGCCCAGCGCCAGGTGCTCGGCGTCTATGATCCGCGCCTGATCGAGCCCATGGCAAAGGTCCTAGGGGCCTTGGGTGCCGAACGCGCTTGGGTGGTTCATGGGTCTGGCCTTGATGAGATTACCACAACTGGCCCGACCCAGATCTGCGAATGGCGCGACGGCCAGACCCGTCTGTTCACCGTAACGCCCGAGGCCGTGGGGCTGGAGCGCGTCTCGATAGACGCCCTGCGCGGCGGTGATCCAAAGGCCAATGCTGCCGCCCTGACCGCGCTCTTAGCCGGTGAACGCGGGCCCTACCGCGATATTGTTGCCCTCAATGCTGCTGCTGCCTTCCTCGTGGCCGACCGGGTAGAGACCCTGCGCGAGGGGCTCGATCTGGCCTTTGCGGTCATTGATGATGGCCGGGCGCGTGAGGCTCTGGCCCGGCTTGTTGCCGCCACTAACGCTTAAGGTTTTCGCCCTGTGTCCGATATCCTGTCCCGCATCGCCGACTACAAGCGCATCGATGTGGCTGAGCGCAAGACCAAGACCGCACCTGAGGCGCTAGAGGTAGCGGCCGCCAAGGCCTCGGCCCCACGCGGTTTTCGCAAGGCGCTGGAGCAGCATAGCCAAGGCGGCAAACTGGCCCTGATCGCCGAGATCAAGAAGGCCAGCCCGTCCAAAGGCCTGATCCGGGCCGATTTTGACCCGCCGATCTTGGCCAAGGCCTATGAAGATGGCGGAGCGGCCTGCCTGTCCGTCCTGACCGACGCCCCCAGCTTTCAAGGTGATGACGCCTATCTGGTCGCGGCCCGCGCAGCGGTGAGCGTGCCCTGTATCCGCAAGGATTTTCTCGTCGATGTCTGGCAAGTGACCGAATCGCGCGCACTCGGTGCCGACGCCATCTTGGTGATTTTGGCCATGATCGACGATTCGCTCGCCGCAGATCTGATGGCAGAAGCGCGCCGCCACGGCATGGATGCGCTAGTCGAGGTCCATGACGAGGCGGAAATGAGCCGTGCCATCGCCCTTGGCGCCGACCTGATCGGGATCAATAATCGCGACCTCAAGACCTTCGTCGTTGATCTGGCCGTGACCGAGCGTTTGGCCCAAATGAGCCCGAAATCGGCCCTTTTGGTCACAGAAAGCGGGCTTTTCACCGCTGAAGACGCCCATCGCATGGCCAGGTGCGGCGCGCGGGCCATGCTGGTTGGCGAGAGCCTGATGCGCCAATCCGATGTCACGGCTGCGACACAAGCCCTGTTGGCCTGACGTTCGGTTTTGTTCGCGCCCTGTTCGCGTAAACTTGACATTAAGGAAGAACGCCTAGAGAACATTTGCAAGGTTGGCGCTTTGTTCCAACCAGACAGATGAAGGCTCGACCTGACCATGCTGACCCGCAAACAGCACGAACTGTTGATGTTCATCCATGAGCGCATCAAGGAAACCGGCGTGTCGCCCTCCTTTGATGAGATGAAGGATGCGCTCGATCTGGCCTCTAAGTCCGGTATCCACCGCCTGATCACGGCGCTTGAGGAACGCGGGTTCCTGCGCCGACTTGCGCACCGGGCACGGGCGCTAGAGGTCGTGAAGCTGCCACAGCAGGCCACCTCCTCTGCCCCGTCTCAGGGACGCCAAACCTTTAAGCCTCAGGTGATTGAGGGCGAGCGTCCAGCTGCCCTATCCCCTGTTGCCAATGATGTCCGCGACCTGCCAGTTCTGGGCCGTATTGCGGCGGGTACGCCGATCGAGGCGATCCAGCATGAACGCGACCGTCTGATGGTGCCTGAATCCATGCTGGGGGCTGGCGAGCACTATGTGCTCGAGGTCCAGGGCGACTCCATGATCCATGCCGGCATTCTCGACGGAGACTATGTTGTGATCCGCAAGTCGGACACGGCCCAGTCAGGCGAGATCGTTGTGGCTCTGGTCATGGGTGAAGAAGCCACCTTAAAG
>CAISGS010000204.1 GCA_903884915.1 uncultured Caulobacteraceae bacterium
AAACCTATGAAGGCTTGCATCCTGCAATCATTGATGAGGCCATGTTCAAGGCGGTTGCGCTGAAGCTCGACGAGACCGCAAAGCAGATCCGTCTGGGCCATGAGGGCCACATCGCCTCTTGCCCCATCCATAGGGGCGCGCGCCTGACCGGTCTGATCTTTGATACGGCAGGCAATGCCATGTCACCGGTCCAGGCCAAGAAGCCTAACGGCGCTACCTATCGCTACTATGTCTCACGCGCCTTGCAGACCGGCGCTCCGGAGCGAGTTGGTGCTCTTGGGCGTGTAGCGGCTGCCGTGGTGGAAGAGCTCATCTTGCAGCGGTTAAGCCGCTGGGGCCTTGGTCAGGCTCGTGACCTCAGCCCGGACTGGAGACTTTTGCGATGCTACATCCACAGGATTGTTGTCGCGCCTGACGGGATCAAGCTGACCTTGAACGCGGACGCCATCGAGCGATTGGGTGGCTTGGCGCAGATCCAAGAGCGCCTTGGTTCAGACGATGATCTAACGGCCGACGCAAACGACGATCAGGTGACGGTAAAGCTTGACCTTCGACTATTACGCCAAGGTGGTGTGACGCGGGCCATCAATCCTGCGGGGGGCAGCGCCATTGATCAGCCCCGACGAGACCAGGCCCTTACCTCAGCCCTAATCCGCGCCGAGGCTTGGAAGCGTCGGCTACTGAAAGGTGAGGTGGCCACGGTCAATCATCTTGCCCAGACCGAGGGCGTGACGGCCAACTATATATCCCGGATCCTGAGAACGGCGTTTCTTGCGCCCGACCTTAAGGCCTCGATACTTCAGGGGCGCCAACCGCCCGCTTTAACCTTACAGGCGATCATGACCGGCGATCTGCCACTTGACTGGCAAGCTCAACGCCAGATCTATCGGCTCTAACAAAGATCCCTGTTCCCGATCCAAACCTTCCCTATTTGATCAAAAATCTTCCCTGTTACGAGCGAAAAAGTTCCCTGTTAATATGCACAATAGGTCCCTGCCCAAAGGCTAAGAACCTGAGTAAATCCATAGGCTAAGGCATCGGATCACGCTCAAGTTGGCACCCGGAAATTACAAAAATTCCCTGTTAATGGGCCAAAACAGGGAATTATCAGGGAAAACGGACCGAACCGCCGCGCGCGGAGATTTACGCCAAAATCCAGCGGATTTGGCGCTCAAATCACAACATCAAAGCCGAAATTTGGGTCTCCGTTACCGCGTAAGCTACGGAACGATAGAGCTATTTATCGGAGACATTCGAGGGCGGCTAAAGCCCTAGGACTGGTTGGCGGACAGGGTGGGATTCGAACCCACGGTAGGCTTCCACCTACGGCGGTTTTCAAGACCGCTGCCTTAAACCACTCGGCCACCTGTCCTCAGCCTAAAGTACGGCTCAGCGAGCGGTCTTGTAGCGTTAGTCGGGCTGGGCGCAAAGGGATTTTCGCGCGGGGCTTGGGTGAAGTTCGCAACAGGGTTAACGGGATGTTCAATCTCCTGACCAACACTGTGTTCTCGATTTGGAGCCCGTGGGTAGGCTCCGACGTGGCAGATGAGGCGAGTGTGATTTCGAGCCACCAGATCCGCAGAGGGTTTCGGGCAAGGCCTCTGTCCGCTGTCTTAGGACTGGTCTTCGTCGCCTTGACCTTAAGTGCCTGCGCCACCGGGCCAGACGGTCGCTATTCGAAATATCCAACCCCTATGTCTGGCCATGGTCGAGTGCACGCCAAGCCGACCTACCGGGGCAAAAAGGTCAAACGACCCGCGAGTTTGGGCGATCAGGCCCTCGGTCGTTACAAGGTGGGCAACCCCTATCAGGTCGATGGCCGCTGGTATGTTCCGGCCGAACAGCCAGACTATGACGAGGTCGGGATGGCCTCTTGGTATGGCGATGCCTTCCACGCCAAGGCCACCGCCAATGGCGAGTTGTTCGACATGACGGCCATGACGGCGGCCCACAAGACCTTGCCGCTGCCGTCGATTGTCGAGGTGACCAATCTGGGCAATGGCCGGCGCACCCGGGTTCGGGTCAATGATCGCGGTCCCTTTGTCGATGGGCGCATTATCGATCTGTCTCGGGCGGCGGCAGGCGAGCTTGGCTTTGCCGGGCAGGGCTTGGCCAGGGTCAGGGTGCGCTATGTTGGCCCCGCGCCCTTGGGCCGTCCGTCTGATGGACTGATGATCGCGGGTGTGACCACGCCGCCTCAAGCCGCGCCAACTGTGCGTGCGGCTTCAGAACCGATCCCGGCCCGTTCGCCGGAGCCATCTCCCTTGATCGGCGGTTCATCCTTTGAGGTTGCCGTTGGGGCCTTTTCGGATCAGGCCGCAGCCCAGCGTCTTGTGGATCGGCTAACCGGTCCTCTATCGGGCTCTGGGCAGGTGCGTCTAGTGCCCGTCGACCGATCCGGGGCAACCCTCTACCGCGTCGTCATCACCGCTATTGCTGATGAGGCTCAGGCCGTGGCGGTGCGCCAACAGTTGTCCATATTTGGCCTGCTCGACGCCCGCGTGATCTATCCCGGTGGAGCGCGATAGAGATCTGGCGCAAAGCCCCCTTGCGTCGCGGCGCGAACTGTCCAATGTGCGGGTGTGACCCAAGGACTGTTCATATCTTTTGAAGGCGGCGAGGGGGCTGGAAAGTCCACTCAGGTGCGCCGGTTGAGCCAGCGTCTATCGGTGCTAGGCCGTGAGGTCGTGGCCACGCGCGAGCCGGGTGGATCTCCCGGAGCTGAGCTCATCCGCGACCTTCTGGTCAATGGTCCGGCAGAGCGCTGGTCGCCCATGACCGAGACCTTGCTGATGTATGCCTCGCGCCGCGACCATGTCGAGCGGGTCATCGTTCCGGCCTTGGCGCGGGGGGCCGTGGTCCTGTCCGACCGGTTCCATGATTCCACGCGGGCCTATCAGGGGGCGGGCGGCGGTGCGTCGCCAGAGCTGATCGCCGCGCTGGAAACCCATTGCCTTGGCAGCGTTCGTCCCGATCTGACCCTGATCATGGCCCTACCGGTTTCGGTGGGTCTGGCGCGGGCTATGGGCCGGGGCGGAGCCGAGGCGCGCTTTGAGTCCAAGGGCGAAGCGTTCCATGAAAAGCTGCGCCAAGGCTTTGCCGATATTGCGGCGGCCGAACCTGAGCGGTGCCGCCTGATCAATGCGGATCAGACGCCCGATGAACTCGAGGCCCTGATCTGGGATCTGGTGCAACCGGCCTTGGCGGCGATGTCATGAGCGAGGCTCCGCTCCATCCGCGCGATGTCTATCAGATGGATGGCGCGCAGGAGGCTGAGCAGGCCCTGCTCGACAGCCTATCGCGTGGGCGTCTGCATCATGCTTGGCTGCTGGTCGGACCCGAAGGCGTCGGTAAGGCGACCTTTGCCTATCGGGCGGCGAGGCGGTTGCTGGGGGCCGCGCCAGAGCCGGAGTTTGGGCTCCTTGGTTCCGATCCCCATGACCCCATCTGCCGTCAGGTCGCCGCCCAGTCCCATCCCGACCTGATGGTGCTGGAACGGTCTGTTGTGGACGGCAAGACCAAGAAGAACATTGTTGTCGAGGAGGCGCGGCGCCTGCCGGAGTTCTTCTCGCGCTCTCCGGCCGCCGCACCCTTTCGCGTCGCCATCATCGATGCGGTCGATGATATGAACAACAATGCCGCCAATGCCGTGCTCAAGACACTGGAAGAGCCGCCAGAGCGCGGGATTGTCTTTCTGGTCAGCCATTCTCCGGGCCGTCTCTTGCCAACCATCCGTTCGCGCTGTCGGCGCCTTGCGTTCGCGCCGTGGGATGAGACGCGCCTAGTCGAGTTTGCCAGTGCCCATACAGATCAGGACCTCGCCGGTGCCCACCGATTGGCGCAGATGGCCAAGGGCGCGCCGGGCCGTATTCTAGATCTTGCCGCGAACAAGGCCCTAGAACTGGACCAGTTGGCGCAGGACCTCTTGCGTCGTCTGCCTAAGATTGATGAGGCCGAGCTGCTGCATATAACCGACGGATTTCGCGGCAATGATGGGGCAGGGCGCTTTGCGCTACTGATGGAGCGCTTGGCCGACCAGATTCACGCCCTATCGGTCGATGCGGCCCTGCGCGGTGAAGCGGGACCGGCGCTGGATCGTTGGGCTCTGGCGTGGGAAAGGCTCAATAACTTGCCGCCGGAGGTCGAGGGGCTAAATCTCGACCGTACCGATGCCTTTTGGACGGTCATGTCAGACCTTAGAAATGCTGCGAGAACATGACCCTAATACACTGTAAAAGATAAG
The DNA here is from genome assembly GCA_903884915.1 of uncultured Caulobacteraceae bacterium. GTDB lineage: Bacteria > Pseudomonadota > Alphaproteobacteria > Caulobacterales > Caulobacteraceae > CAISGS01. The sequence continues at coordinate 4,244 of CAISGS010000204.1, forward strand.
ATAAAGACGATGATAATCGACAGTCACGTGAACCTTCACGCGCCGCAATTTGCCGGGGACCAAGCCGAGGTCATTGAACGCGCGCGCGCTGCCGGTGTGGCCCTGATGGTGACCATCTGCGACAAAGCATCGGTCTTTGACACGGTTCACGC
>CAISGS010000205.1 GCA_903884915.1 uncultured Caulobacteraceae bacterium
CAGCCCGCTGGTCACCGAAGAGCACATCACCGCCTTCAATTGGGCCACCACCCAAGAGATCGACGACATGATGGCCATGACCCTGCGCATCAATGATTTCCTCAGCGGCCTGTTCAGCGCGGTGAACATCACCCTCGTCGATTTCAAAATCGAATATGGCCGGATTTTCGAGAATGATTTCGCCCGCATCATTCTGGCCGATGAGTTCAGCCCCGATAGCTGTCGCCTTTGGGACGCCACCACCAATGAAAAGCTCGATAAGGATCGGTTCCGCCGAGACATGGGAAGCGTCATTGAAAGCTACACAGAGGTTGCTCGGCGGCTCGGCATCATGCAGGAAATGCCCACAGTGATTCAGGGAGGCAAAGTCTGATGAAAGCCAAGGTCCACGTCTTCCTTAAGCCGGGCGTTCTCGACGTTCAGGGCAAGGCCATTGAGGGAGCCGTCAACACGCTCGGCTTTGGCGGCGTCAGTGACGTCCGCGTTGGCCGTATGATCGAGTTTGATATTGCCGGGACCGACCGCGCCGCCGTTGAGGCCGAGGTCAAGACCCTGTGCGACCGTCTTCTCGCCAATACGGTGATCGAAAGCTATCGGGTGGAACTGATCTGACATGAAATCCGCTGTCATTGTCTTCCCCGGCTCCAATTGCGACCGCGACTGCAAGGTGGCCATCGAGCGCTCGACCGGGTCCAGCGTAGATATGGTTTGGCACCAAGAGACGGCCCTTCCCTCGGGCCTAGACCTGATCGTTCTGCCCGGCGGCTTTTCCTATGGCGACTATCTGCGCTGCGGGGCCATGGCGGCCCTGTCGCCGGTGATGGCCGAGGTCAAGGCTGCGGCAGAGCGCGGCGTGGCCGTGGTCGGTATCTGTAACGGTTTCCAAGTGCTGTGCGAGGCGGGGATGTTGCCCGGCGCCCTGCTGCGCAATGCCAAGCTGAAATATATCTGCAAGGCCGTGACGCTCGATGTGACCAACACCCAGACCCGGTTCTCGACCGGCTATGCGGCCAGCCGTGAAGCCGTCATGACGGTCGGCAATGGCGAGGGCAACTTCTTCGCCGAAGAGGCTGAACTGGACCGGATCGAGGGCGAAGGCCAGGTCGTGTTCCGCTATCGCGACAACCCCAACGGCTCAGCCCGCGACATTGCCGGGATCGTCAATGGCAAGGGCAATGTCCTTGGCCTGATGCCCCACCCCGACCGCAGCTTCGAAGGCGAACTTGGCTCAGCCGACGGTGCCCTGCTGTTCCAAAGCGCCTTGGCGAGCGCCTGATCGGTTTACGCTACCCTAGATAAGAGTTTTTGGCCTATCCTTCATTGCGCCTTGCAATAGTATATCAAGGTGATAGATAAGGTGTGGCGAATATGGGTCCTGGGCAATGGCCAATCGCGTTGGCGACCCAAAAGATCAATGCGACAGCGCGAAGCGATGGGCTGGACCTCTGTTTCAAGCTGCACGCCATAGATCAGATGAGGGATCGCGGCCTTGTCATGGGCGACGTTCTGCATGTGCTGAAATTCGGGTTCGTGCTTGATGATCCACATCCGGCCACCCAGCCAGGGTTTTTCAAATATGTTGTCACCGCAGAGACACCCAATAGCGCCGGACGGAAAATAGGGGTTGTGGTGATCCCCGATGGCCAGAGCCAACTGAAAATCATCACCGTCATGTGGAGGGATTAGGCATGAAGCATGATTATCGCTACGACATTACGGGCCTCGACAATGTGATGCTCGTGGGTCTTGAGCTCGGCGAGGATGAGGACGGCGATCCTGTGGTCACCATCAGGAACGTCAATCTGTTACATCGTGCCATCGTCCATGCCTTGGCCACCAAACCCTGTGCCATGACAGGCAAGGAACTGCGCTTTGCTCGTACCGAGTTGGGCCTGACCCAAGCAGGCCTAAGCGCGCTGATCCATGTCGATATCCAAAAAATCGGCCGTTGGGAGCGTGGTGAATATCCCCTCGACACCACCGCTGAAATGGTTATCCGCTTGCTCATGCTTCAGCATGTCAGTGACGCCCAAACCCTGCCGCCGATTGCTGTGATATCGGGTTGGGTCGGGACAGCCGATTCAGGGAAGGGCCTTCACATAGACGCCTCTGACCCAGACCAATGGCGCCCCATAGCCGCTTAATCCTACTCGGTTTTCGCCCGCTGACTTGACTCTGCGGGGCCTGCAAGGCATACAAGCCCCTCCCCGCTGCAGGACCTGTTCTGCGGCCTCGGGGTCTATGACGGGTGATCTAAAGCCGCCGTTGCAATCGCCGTCCCAGTCTCGGGGCAGCCGGCTCGGATCGAAGTGAAGAGAAGACTATGTCAAAGCGTCATTCCGCTAAGTACAAACTTGACCGCCGTATGGGCGAAAATATTTGGGGTCGCCCCAAATCGCCCGTCAACAGCCGCTCCTACGGCCCTGGCCAACACGGTCAGCGTCGCAAGTCCAAGGTTTCCGACTTCGGCCTGCAACTGCGCGCCAAGCAAAAGCTCAAGGGCTATTACGGCAACCTGACCGAAAAGCAGTTCTCGCGCATCTATGAAGAGGCCGATCGCCGCAAGGGCAACACCTCCGAGAACCTGATCGGCCTGTTGGAATGCCGCTTGGACGCCATCGTCTATCGCGCCAAGTTCGTGCCAACCGTGTTCGCCGCCCGTCAGTTCGTCAACCACGGCCACGTCACCGTGAACGGCCAGAAGGTCAACATCGCCTCCTATCGCTGCAAGATCGGCGATGTGGTCGAGGTTCGTGAGCGTTCGCGCAATATGGCTCTGGTTCTGGAAGCCATCCAGTCGAGCGAGCGTGAGTTCACTGACTATGTCGAAGTCGACGCCAAGGGCCTGTCGGCCAAGTTCATCCGCGTGCCGGAGCTTTCCGAAGTTCCTTATCCAGTGAAGATGGAACCGAATCTGGTTATCGAATATTATTCGTCCTGATCCTCAACCGATCAGACACAGAAAAGGCCCCGGGAAACCGGGGCCTTTTTTTGTGGGTCAATCACCAAAACAATCAGCCTTAGCCGTTATTATCGGCCTGCTTTTGGATGGACATACGGCTTGCAGAGCTCAGCACCGGAAGGCTGGGCTCGAGCAGGGCCATGCGGCTACCACCGAGGCTCACCGCCTCCTGTGCAGCCGCCACGATCTTCCGGGCAATCTTGGCGGCATCTTCTGCCGTCATG
>CAISGS010000206.1 GCA_903884915.1 uncultured Caulobacteraceae bacterium
AGGCGCTGACGAGGAACGATAGCTGACGGCTGGACTGATCTTTACGCCCTTCGGCCACTTCGCGGTCGAGCAGGCGGGTTGGATAGTCACCTGTGAAATAGTGGTCGGTAAACTGCGGCGAGGCTGGATCGCGTGCGCCGGCGTCCATCGCCCAATAGAGGCCATCAACCGAGAGGAAGCCGAGGCTGTCGACCTCAAGATAGGCCGCCATCTCTTCGAGCGATTTGTTGGCGGCGAGGAGATGTTCGCGGTCGGGCATGTCGATGCCGTAGAAATCTGGCCAGCGGATCGGCGGGGAGGCGGAGCGCAGATGAACCTCTGTCGCGCCAGCCTCGCGCACCATCCGCACGATCTTCAGCGAGGTGGTGCCGCGAACGATGGAATCGTCGATCAGGATCACGCGCTTTCCGGCCAAAACCGTCCGGTTAGGACTGTGCTTCATCCGTACGCCAAGCTCCCGCACCCCTTGGGTCGGCTGGATGAAGGTCCGGCCGACATAGTGGTTGCGAATGATCCCCATCTCAAAGGGAATGCCGCTCTCTTGCGAAAAGCCGAGGGCGGCAGGCAGGCCAGAGTCTGGCACCGGCACAATGACATCCGCTTCGGCAAAGGTTTCTTGCGCAAGGCGTCGACCCATGCGCTTGCGCACCTCATAGACAGAGCGGCCGTTCACGACACTGTCTGGACGCGCGAAATAGACATATTCGAACACGCAAGGGCGGGCATGTTCAGCCGGGAAGGGACGCAGGCTCTCGATCCCGTCTTCAGAAATGACCACCATCTCGCCATGTTCGACATCGCGGGTAAAGCGCGCGCCGATCATGTCCAGCGCGCAGGTTTCAGAGGCCAGCACGGGCTTGCCATCCAACTCACCCAGTACGAGGGGGCGGATGCCAAGCGGATCGCGCACGCCGATCATCTTTTTGTTGGTCATGGCCACGAGGGCATAGCCGCCCTCGATCTGGGACAGGGCATCAATGAAGCGGTCGACGACCTTGGCCTTCCGCGACCGCGCGATCAGGTGGAGAATGACTTCAGAGTCTGAGGTCGACTGGAAGATCGCGCCATCGTCCACCAACTGCTCACGCAGGACCAGGAAATTGGTCAGGTTGCCATTGTGCGCCAAGGCCACGCCGCCTGCCTGAAGGTCGGCGAACATGGGCTGCACATTGCGAATGAAGCTGCCGCCTGCTGTGGAATAGCGGGTATGGCCAATCGCATGGGTGCCGGGCAGGCGTGAGATCAGGTCTGGACCGGCAAAGGCGTCGCCGACATGGCCCATATGGCGTTCAGTATGGAACCGGTTGCCGTCGAAGCTGGCAATGCCGCAGGCCTCTTGGCCGCGATGTTGAAGCGCGTGAAGACCTAAAGCCGCAACAGCGCTGGCGTCTGGCACGTCATAGACCCCAAAGACACCGCATTCGAGACGGGGACGGTCGTCATCGGCCTCCCGATGTTCTGGCGCTGAAAAGGTCTCGCGGGCCTGACCGATCATCGCGTTTTCTCCACCAGTGCGTCGACGTCTCGGCGCGATTTATCATCATAGCCCTTGCCAGATTTTTTGGAGTCGTTCTGGTTTGAGGCTGCGTTTTTGTCATCGACTGCGCCTTCACGGACAGCCTTTTCGATCGATGGGCCAAGCTTTCCAGCCACGGCGGACCCCTTGGGGGCCATAGAGCGCAAGACCTTCGCGCTGAGACCGGACAGGGGATAGAGCGCCGAATGGGATATCCATTTGGGGACCCGCTCGGTGGGCGTGGCGATGTTGAACACCAGATTGAAGACGCCCAGAAAAAACAGGGCCCGGATCAGGCCAAAGGCCACGCCAGCGGACCGATCCAAAAGGCCGAGGGTCTCGATATTGTGCAGCTTCTTGGTCAGCAGTGACCCAGCCATGCGAATGCCGATATAGGCCCCGATGAAGGTGAGCACCACGGCGAGG
>CAISGS010000207.1 GCA_903884915.1 uncultured Caulobacteraceae bacterium
GACGTTACTGAGCGCCACACGGTCTCGGACGCTGTGGTCGAGGCCTGCGTCGAAAGCGGCATGCCGCGTCTGCGCGACGTCAATGGCGAGAGCCAAGAGGGCGTCAGCTATTACCAACTGACCGTCAAGAACGGCCAGCGCCACTCCGCCGCCGTCGCCTATCTGCACCCGGTGATGAACCGCCCAAACCTCACGGTCGCGACCAATGCACTCGCCTCCAAGGTCCTGATCGAGGATGGCCGCGCGGTCGGCGTTGACTATGTCCAGAACGGCACCAAACGCACCGCCAAGGCCAGCGGCGAAGTCATCCTCAGCGGCGGCGCGGTCAATTCGCCGCAACTGCTGCAACTGTCCGGCGTCGGCCCGGCCGCCCTGCTCAAAAAGCACGGAATTGAGGTCAAGAAGGACCTGCCCGGCGTCGGCGAGAACCTGCAAGATCACTATGTCATGTCGATCCGCTATCGCCTTAAGGCCGGGGTCGTATCGGTCAATGAACTGTCCAAGGGCCTGCGTCTGGTCGGTGAGGCCTTCAAGTTCGTGTTCCAGCGCAAGGGCCTTCTGACCCTCTCGGCGGCCCACATCGCCGCCTTCTGCAAGTCGCGCCCAGACCTGTCGGGTCCAGACATCCAGTTCCACATCCTGCCCGCCACCATGGATCAGGACAAGCTGGTCAATGAGCAGAAGATGGAACTGGAAGACCAGCCCGGCCTGACCATAGCCCCTTGCCAACTGCGCCCTGAAAGCCGTGGCCATGTGCGCATCACCAGCGCCGACCCATCGATCTATCCCGCCATCTTTGCCAACTATCTGTCTGATCTTCTGGACCAAGAGGTGGCTGTGGCTGGCTTGAAATGGGCCCGCACCATCGCCAGCCAAGCCTCGCTCGCCCCCTTCATTGAGGATGAGATGGAGGGCAGCAAGGCCTGCGTCACCGACGAGCAACTGCTCGAATTTGCAAGGGCTTCCGGCTCGACCATCTATCACCCGGTCGGCACCTGCCAGATGGGCCATGGTCCTCAGGCCGTGGTCGATCCGCAACTGCGGGTCCACGGCATTGCAGGCCTGCGGGTCGTCGATGCCTCGGTCATGCCAAGGCTTGTTTCTGGCAATACAAATGCCCCGACCATCATGATCGCTGAAAAGGCTGCGGACATGATCTTGGGCAAGGTGCCCGCCAGCGTCGCGGCTGAATAGGCCTCACCACTTCATAACCATCACCTCAAGGGTACCGCCCATGCATCCCTATATTCACGCCCAAAAGAACCCCGACAAACCCGCCTACATCATGGCGGGCAGCGGTGAGACCGTGACCTACGGCCAGCTCGACGACCGCTCCAATCAGGGCGCGCAACTTTTCCGCTCCATCGGCCTGAATGCAGGCGATGTGGTGGCCATTATGTTGGAAAATCACCCACGCTATTTCGAGATCACTTGGGCCGCCCAGCGTTCGGGCCTCTACTATGCCTGTATCTCGTCCAAGCTGTCGGCTGGCGAGGTCGACTATATCCTCAAGGATTGCGGTGCGAAGGCCTTCATCACTTCGGCAAGTGTTGGCTCGCTGGTCGATGAGATCCCCGCCCTCGTTTCAGGCATTGATCTCTATATGGTTGGCGAGCCCAAGGCCCCCTATGCCAGCTTTGAAGCCGCGCGCGACGCCATGCCCAAGGCCCGCATTGCCGATGAGCAACAGGGCTCGGACATGCTCTATTCATCCGGCACCACCGGTCGGCCCAAAGGCGTAAAGCCCAAGATCGAGCCCGGCGCGCCCATCGACACAGCCCTTGGTCTCGTCGCCATTGCCACGGGCCTGTTCGGCATTGTTGAGGACAGCCTCTATCTGTCCCCCGCCCCGCTCTCTCACGCCGCACCCTTGCGCTGGTGCATGGGCGTTCACCGCATCGGCGGCACCGTCGTGGTGATGGAGAAGTTCGATGCTGAAAACGCGCTGGCTCTGATCGAAAAGTACAAGATCACCTGCTCGCAATGGGTCCCCACCCACTTTGTGCGCATGCTCAAGCTGCCGCCCGAAGTGCGCAGCCGCTATGACGTGTCATCCCTCAAATGCGCCATCCACGCTGCTGCCCCCTGCCCGATCCCTGTCAAGGAACAGATGATCGCCTGGTGGGGCCCTGTGCTGATGGAATATTATGCAGGCACAGAAGGTAACGGCTTTACCTTCATCACCTCGCAAGAATGGCTCAACAAGAAGGGCTCGGTTGGCCGTGCGGTCACCGGTATTCTCAAGATCTGCGACGAGGAGGGCGATGTTGTCCCCGCCCGCGCCGAAGGCACAGTCTTCTTCGAAGGCGGCGGCGAGTTCGAATATCACAACAGCCCTGAAAAGACCGCGGACTCCAAGAACAAGCATGGCTGGACCACGCTTGGCGACGTCGGCTATGCCGATGAAGAGGGCTATCTGTTCCTCACCGACCGTAAGGCCTTCATGATCATTTCCGGCGGGGTCAACATCTATCCGCAAGAGCTGGAAAACCTGCTGGTCACCCACCCCAAGGTCGCTGATGTGGCTGTGGTTGGCGCGCCGCACGAAGAGATGGGCGAACAGGTTGTGGCCGTGATCCAGCCGATGGACTGGGCCGATGCCAATGATGATTTCGCTGCCGAGATCATGGCCTATGCCAAGGCCAATCTCAGCCACGTCAAGGCCCCGCGCCGGGTCGACTTCATGGCTGAACTGCCCCGTCACCAGACCGGAAAGCTCTATAAGCGTCTGATCCGTGACGCCTATTGGGGCAAGACCGACTCCAAGATCGTCTGATGCTCACCCCCCCGGTCGGGCAGGCCTTGATCAGGCCTTCCCGATCTGTGAAACATCTTTTAGCTATTTGAACCTCAAGGAGACACGCCATGCGTGAAGTTGCTTATGCTGACCTGACCAGCCTCATCGGTGAAGAGATGGGCGTTTCGGATTGGGTCGTGGTCGACCAAGACCGCGTCAACCTGTTCGCGGATGCGACCGGTGACCATCAGTGGATCCACATTGACGTGGAACGCGCCAACCGTGAAATGGGCGGCCCTATTGCCCATGGCTATCTGACCCTGTCGCTGATCCCCTTCCTCGGTGCGGGCATCATGCGCATCACCGGCGTCACCCGCGGCATCAACTATGGCTCGGACAAGGTACGCTTCACCAATATGGTCCGCGTCGGCAAGCGCGTGCGCATGCGTCAAAAGCTGCTCAATGTTCAGCCCAAGGCTGGTGGTCTTCAGATCACCAATGAATGCACCATCGAGATTGAAGGCGAAGACCGTCCAGCCTGCGTGGCCGAAACCATCTCGGTCGTCTACGGCGCCTAAGACCCCCTACCCCCTTTCCTCATGCTGAGCCTGTCGAAGCATGGGCAACCACACAGACCGTGGAAGTCATCCTCGTCCTTCGACGAGCTCAGGATGAGGATGAATGGAGGGACGTAGGGGGCCTTGTTTTCTTCCGTCTTCCCCGCGAAGGCGGGGATCCAGACCCTGACACGCAGGCGGAAAGTGACCCGCTGGATTTCTGCCTTTCGGGGAACGTGGCGCAGAGGGGAGTGGATGAACACCCCCCTCTCCCAACCCTCTCCCCCTCAAGGGGGGAAAGGGCTTATCCCCCCCCTCACGCAAAGGACCCCGTCATGAACCGGCGTGATCTCATGGTCAAAGCCAGTGCCTTGGCCCTTACACTGACCCCTCTGATCCCAGCGGCTGCGGCCGCCAAGTCCAAGGCTTCCCCCATGACGGCGACCCGACCAACCCCTCCCATCGCGCGCAAGATCCCTCATCGGACAGAGCAGCTTGGCCGGGTTCGGATCGATGACTATGCCTGGATGAAAGATGACAATTGGCAAAAGGTGCTGCGCGATCCCGGCCTGATCAAGGCCGACGTCAAGGCGCACCTGACCGAAGAGAACGCCTATACCAAGGCCATGCTCGCCCCGACTGAGGCCCTGCAAGCCCAGATGTTCGAGGAGATGAAGGGCCGCATCAAAGAAGATGACAGCTCCGTCCCGGCCTCTGACGGCCCATGGGACTATTATTCGCGTTACGAAAAGGGCGCTGAACAGCCGATCTTTGCGCGTCGCCCACGCGGCTCTGACACCGGCGAGCAGGTCATGCTCAATGCCGATGCAGCGGGCAAGGGCAAGGCCTATTACAAGGTCGGGGATTGCGACCACAGCCCCGACCACAGCCTCTGCGCCTATTCGGTCGATGAGCAGGGCTCAGAAGTCTACCGCATCTATGTCAAGGACTTGGCCACCGGATCGATGCTGCCCGAGCCCGTGCAAAGTGCCAATGGCGACTTCACCTTTTCGCCCGACTCCCAGCACCTGTTCTGGACGTTCCGGGACGAGAATGGCCGCCCGTCTAAGATCTTCCGTCGCCCCGCGCGCGGCACGGCCAAGGACGATGTGCTGGTCTATGAAGAGCCGGACCAGGGCTTTTTCGCCAGTTGCGGCGTCTCTTCTTCGCGCAAATATATCCAGATCAATACCGGCAATCACGAGACCTCTGAGGTCCTGTTGATCCCCGCCGCCACCCCTCTGGCCAAGCCTGTTTCCCTGCAACCGCGCATTGCTGGGGTGCAGTACGATGCCGAGCACTGGAACGACCGGTTCTTGATCCGCACCAATGCTGACGGCGCCGTTGATTTCAAGATCGTCGAAGCCCCAGAAAGCACCCCCGGCAAGGCCCACTGGAAAGACTGGCGCGGCCACATGCCCGGTCAGTTCGTGGTTGGTATTGGCGCTTACCGAGGATGGTTCGTGCGGCTGGTGCGCGAAAATGCCAATAACCGCCTGATCATCACCGAGGCGGGCACTAACGCTGAGCACACCATCGCCTTTGACGAGGAGGCCTTCGCGCTCAGCCTCTCAGGCGGATATGAGTACGACACCGACCAGGTGCGCTTTGTCTACGAATCCCCGACCACGCCCAAACAGTGGTTTGACTATGACATGGCCCAGCGCAGCCGCACCCTGCGCAAGACCCAAGAGATACCGTCGGGCCACAACCCCGCCGACTATGTGACGCGCCGCCTCTATGCCACGGCCCCCGATGGCGTGCAGGTGCCGGTGACGGTGCTGATGCGCAAGTCGACGCCGCTGGATGGTTCCGCCCCCCTGCTGCTCTATGGCTATGGGTCCTATGGCATTTCGATGGAGCCGAACTTCTCGATCCGCAACCTGTCGCTGGTCGATCGCGGCTGGATCTGGGCCACGGCCCATATTCGCGGCGGCTCGGAAAAGGGCTGGGGCTGGTTCCTTGATGGGCGCGCGGCCAAGAAGAAAAACACCTTTACCGACTTCATCGCCTGCGCCGAACATCTGACCGGTCAGGGCTATGGCAAAAAGGGCCGTATCGTTGCCTATGGCGGCTCGGCGGGCGGCATGTTGATGGGGGCCATTGCCAATATGCGCCCCGATCTCTGGGCCGGGATCATTGCCGCCGTGCCGTTCGTGGATGTGCTTAATACCATGAGCGACACCTCCCTGCCCCTGACCCCGCCCGAATGGCCTGAATGGGGCAATCCGCTCGAAGATCAGGCGGCCTACGACTACATCGCCAGCTACAGCCCCTATGACAATGTGTCGGCCAAGCCCTATCCGGCCATCCTAGCCACCGGCGGCCTGTCCGATCCACGCGTGACCTATTGGGAGCCGGAGAAATGGGTCGCCAAGCTGCGTCCTGCGACCACCAGCGGCAATCCTGTACTCTTGCGCATCAATATGGAGGCCGGGCATGGCGGCGCCTCCGGCCGCTTCGATTTCCTCAAGGAGATCGCGCTGGACTATGCCTTTGCGGTTTGGGCGATCGATAGGGGTTGGACGAAGGGGTGAACTCCACATCCGCGTTCCCCGCGAAGGCGGGGATCCAGACCCTTTCACTCAGGCGGAAAACGGCCCTGTAACACCATGCAGAGCGTGAGAGGGGAGTGGATAAACACCCCCTCACCCAACCCTCTCCCCCAAGGGGGCGA
>CAISGS010000208.1 GCA_903884915.1 uncultured Caulobacteraceae bacterium
AGTCTCAGCAGGACGCGACCATCGTCAGCGCTGACGGAAAGCTGGCTGCCGAGCCCTTCCGTGCCGACGCTAAGGCTCCGGTTGATTGTTTCTATGTCTATCCCACCGTCTCTAAGGACCTCGGTGGCAATTCGACCATGACCATCGCGCCCGAAGAGCGCTCGGTGATCAATCAGCAATTTGCCAGGTTCGCGGCCAAGTGCCGACCCTATGCGCCGCTCTATCGCCAAGTCACCCTGACGGCCCTGCGCGCGGCCATGATGGGCAAGCCGATGGCAGCCGACCGGGCCATGGCCTATAATGACGTGCTCGCGGCGTGGAACTCCTATCTCAAGAACGACAATCACGGGCGCGGCGTCGTTCTGATCGGTCACTCGCAAGGCTCAGGCGTGCTGATCCAGCTGATCAAGCAGGAGATCGACGGCAAGCCCGTGCAGGCCCGCGTGATCTCGGCCATCCTTGGCGGCGCACGGCTTCAGGTTCCGGTTGGCAAGGATGTCGGCGGCGATTTCAAGTCCATGCCCCTGTGCCGCTCGGCTACCCAGACCGGCTGTACGATCAATTTTGCCTCCTTCCGGGTTGATAGCCCACCGCCCGCCAATTCGCGCTTTGGCTCCTCATCGGCGCCGGGCCTAGAGGCCGCCTGCGTTAATCCCGCCGCCTTGGCGGGAGGCTCGGGGGCCTTGAAGGCCTATCTGGCCGCTGGCATGGACGACATTGTCAGTGACGGCACCGGCAAGCCCTTGGCCTGGACCACGCCGCCAAGCCCGGTCAATACCCCCTTCGTTGCCGTCCCCGGGCTGTTGACGGCGGAGTGTATCAATTCCGGCGGCTTCAACTATCTGGCCATCACCACCCATCCCGATGCCGCTGGCCGCCGGGTCGGCACGATCAATGGCGACGTCATTGCCGGTGGTCAGGTCCTCAAGGACTGGGGCCTGCACCTGATCGATATGAACCTGACCATGGGCAATATGCTCGATCTGGTCGGGTCTCAGAGCGCGGCCTATCTCAAGACGGCGAAGTAGGGCCTGTACCCTAGGGCGCCTTCACCGCAGGGGGCAGGTTCCAGAAGGTCGTGGCATTGGTGTCGAAGATGGCCCGGCGCTCGGCCTCTGTGATCTTGGCCGTCATCATCCGCTGAACCCCGACATGGACATCCTCATAAGGATAGTCCCCGGAGAACTGAACCTTGTCGATGCCGAGCACATCGATGGCGAGGCGCAAGGACGCATCGTCGGTCATGCCGCTGGTGGTGATCACGAAGTTGTCTCGGAAATAGTCGCTGGGCAGGCGCTTAAGCCAAGCATTGGCGCCGCCGAGTGCCTGGCGCTGATAGCGATTATCGATCCGCTCTAACCAGAAGGGCAGGCCCTCGCCCATGTGACCGAGCGCGACGCGAAGCTTAGGATACCGATCAAAGGTCCCGGACATGATCAGTCGCATGGCATGGAGGGCTGTTTCGGCCGCAAAGCCCCAGGTCGCAAAATAGAGGCCATAGTCCAGATAGGGTGTGACCGAGTTGCCGCCCGGCTCTCGCGGGTGCAGATAGAGCGGCATATCTAAGGCTTCAGCCGCCTCCAAGATCGGTGCGAACTTGGCCATGTCGAGATATTCGCTGAAGGTGTGGGAATTGATCAAGAACCCCTTCAGACCCAGCCCCTTGGCCCGTTCCAATTCCTTGGCGGCCAGATCCGGCGCTTGCGGGGCTACGGCGGCAAGGCCTGCAAAGCGGGTCGGGCGGGCCCGAACGGCGGCGGAGAGGATATCGTTAGCCTCGGCGGCGATGCCGACCGCACGGCTGGCCTCAAAGACCTGAACCCCGGGTGAGGTGATTGAGATGACCGCAAGGTCCACCCCGTCAGCATCCATCTGGGCAATACGTTTGTCACCGAGATCCAAAAGGCGCCCATGCAAGAAGCGCTGGGCAACGCCATTGCCAAAGACGAACTTGCCCATCTTGGCAAAGCCCGGCTCCACGCCGCCAGCCTCTAGAATCCGCTTGGATTCGGCCATCAGGGCGGGGGTGGCAAAGGCCTCTTCGGTGGCGATCCGGCGATAGGGGCCGGTGGCCTGGACCTCACCCTTGCGCTTGGCCATGAGGCCGACGGCGGCTGCTCCGACCAGGGCCGCGCCGCCCAATCCTAGCGCCGCGCGCCGTGAGGGTTTAATTCCGGCCATGTTTCGTGCTCCCTGCACACCAAGTCTCTTGATCTTTCTGGAACGGTAGGTCCATAATTATCCCATGTCTAGACCCGTTGAATTTGACCGCGATCAGGCTGTTCAGAAGGCCGTTCATCTCTTCTGGCAGAGGGGCTATCAGGCCACGTCTTTGACCGATCTTCTCGACGCTATGGGCCTCAGCCGCAGCAGCTTCTATGGCGCCTTTGGCGACAAGCGCGGGCTCTTCGTCGAATGTCTGGACGTCTTTGCTGCGCGGAACCAAGCCATCTTGCAGCGGGCACGGGATCGTAAGCCGCCCATGGCGGCGCTGCGCAGCTATTTCGAGCGCAATTTTGGTCAGACCGCGGACCCGGACCTGCATTTTGGCTGCATGCTGGTCAATACGGTGATCGAATTGGCGGCCATCGATCAGGGCCTCTGCGACCTCGCAGGTCGCCACCTCAAGACCGTTCAAGATCTGTTTGAGGCCTGCCTTGGCGATGCCGGAGCCGAACCCGGTGAGTCCAAGCAGGCCGCCGCCTTCTTGATGATGGTCCATGAGGGCGCACGGGTTTCTGATCGCCAACGGATCTCCATCCCAGATCAATTGGCGCGTATCAACACGGCCTTTGGATATGTCGAAGGCTCTATGGCTGCGCGCATAGAACTTGGTCGCTAGCAATCACGGCCGCTTGCCTTGCTCTGGCTTTCAGCAATGATGGTACCCAACCCGTTGGGACCCAAAAAACAAAAAGAGGAAACAGGATTATGAAGACACGCATTACCGAAATGTTCGGCGTTGAGACTCCGATCATCATGGGCGGCATGACCGGCGTTGGCTATGGCGAGCTGGTCGCAGCAGTGGCCAATGCGGGCGCGCTCGGTTTCATTACCGCCCACATGTTCCCTTCAGGGGCCGAGCTTCTGGCCGAGATCGAAAAGACCAAGTCCCTCACCGACAAGCCCTTCGGCGTCAACCTGACCCTCTTGCCGTCGATCAACCCCATTCCTTATGACGAATATCGCGAAGCCATCATCGCTTCGGGCATCAAGATCGTTGAGACGGCTGGCCGTGCGCCGGTCGACCACCTGCCGCGCTTTAAGGAAAATGGCGTCAAGGTGATCCACAAGTGCACCTCGGTTCGTCACTCGGTGTCGGCGGTGAAACATGGCGTCGATGTGATCAGCATCGATGGTTTTGAGTGCGCAGGTCACCCCGGTGAAGACGATATTGGTCTGGTGGTTCTGCTGCCTGCCACGGTCGATGCCGTCGATGTGCCCGTCATCGCCTCTGGCGGTATGGCCGATGGCCGCG
>CAISGS010000209.1 GCA_903884915.1 uncultured Caulobacteraceae bacterium
AGGGTCTTGGGCATCCGCGTCTGGTCAGAGTTCCAGAACAGCAAGTCGAACGGCTTGGGCTCTTTGCCCAGCAGGTAATTATTGACGAAGAAGCTCCAGATCAGATCGTTGGAGCGTAGGGAATTGAAGGTGTCGGCCATGGACTGACCCGACAATATGCCGCCGCCCTGATCGATCTGGGTCTCAATATCCTTGAGCCACGCCTCGTCGGTGAAGAGCAGCAGGTCCCCGGCCTCGGTAAAGTCCTGTTGCGCGGCAAAGGTCGTGGCCGAATTGATCCGTGTGTCACCCTTGGCCGCCATATGGGCGAGGGCGCAGGCCAGAAGCGTGCCGCCGATGCAATAGCCGACCGTATTGACCCGGTCGACGCCGCACTGTTTGCGCACCACGTCGGCGGCCTCGTAGATGCCTTCATACATGTAATCTTCGAAGGATTTCTGAGCCAGCTTGGCGTCCGGATTGACCCAACTGGCCACGAAGACGCTAAAGCCTTGGGCGGTCAGCCAGCGGATCAGCGAGT
This sequence comes from uncultured Caulobacteraceae bacterium, assembly GCA_903884915.1. Lineage (GTDB taxonomy): Bacteria > Pseudomonadota > Alphaproteobacteria > Caulobacterales > Caulobacteraceae > CAISGS01. Next base: position 521 of record CAISGS010000209.1, read on the forward strand.
TCTCGACCCGCAGGTCCATGATGTAGAACTTATTGATCCAAGGCGGGAAGATCAGCAGCGGGATCTCGTGAACCAGCTCGGTGGTGGGGTTGAACTGTAGAATCTGCAGGATGTCATTTTGGAAAATGACCTTGCCCGGCGCGGTGGCGACGTTCTCGCCCACGATGAACTGTTCGGCATCGGTTTGACTGATGGCCAGCTTGCCACCGCCGCGTTCTAGGTCTTCGGCAAAGTTCTCCATGCCGCGCACCAAGCTCTCGCCGCCGGTCTCGATCACTTCGCGCAGGGCGGCGGGGTTGGAAGCCAAGAAGTTGGTCGGGGCAATGGCGTCGGTCATCATCTTCATGAAGAACTCGACCCGGCGCTTGGTCATCGGATCAACATCATCGACGCCCGACACCAGATTGTTGAGCCAGTTGGAGGTCAACAGATAGGACTGTTTCATCACGTCAAAGACGGGATTATCCGACCAATCCTTGTCGTTGAAGCGCTTATCGTTCGAGGCGGGACGCACGATGGGGTCGGGCGATTCGCCGCCCATCCGTTTGGCTGAGTTTTGCCACAGGTCCATATAGCGACTGTAAAGATCAGCCTGGGCGCGCATCAGCCGGTCAGGCTGGGACGCCAGCTTGCCGAAAACCTCGTTCAGGGCAGGGCCGACATGGAAGGGGTCTGGGCTAAGGGCCGCAGGGCGATCGGCCTGACGCAAGGCCGCCTCCGCGAACGCGCCTTGGGCGGTCATGGCGGCGCGCGCCAGATTGACCGACAGTTTTTCGATGGTCTCACGTTGCTCAGCCGTCAGGGCGGCGGTGGCCTCGGCAAAGCCCATGGGGTCAGCAGAGGCGGCAAAAGGCGGGGTTTGAGGCCCAGAGTCAGGTTTTGGAGCCTTAGGCGGTGCCATTTTAGCCTTGGGGGCGCTGGTTGCCTTGACCTTGGCGCTCGCCTTCGGGGCGGTCTTGGGCTTAAGCTTTTTAGCTTTCGTGACTGCCGCCTTATCGGCCTTTAGGGCAGGGGCCTTGACCGTCTTGGCCGCCTTTGTCTTGGCGCTAGCCTTAACGAGCTTTTTGGCTTTGGCGGTTTTGATGTCGTCGGACATGCCTCTAACTCCCTGACTTTCGCCCTCCGTTCGCGCATTAACGGATCGGCGGACTTTCGCTTTTGGCCATGATCGCATAAGACCTTAACGATACCGTATGTTGAACGTCTGGTTTTTCGATGCCCTGGGCAAGTCCTTTCCTGCTGAAATCCGTCTGGCGCCTGTCACTCTGTGCGGGTTTGCTCGGATCTGCGGCGGCTTGTGTGCAGGTTAGCCCCTTTGCGACCCAGCCTGTGGATGCCGGTTCGCCCATCGCGGCAGATGTCAGCGCGGCCTCGACGGCTCAAACCGACTTTCCAACCTTCGCCAATATTCCTTCGGCCCCAACCGATGTTCGCTCGCCTGAGGCTTGGCGCAAATCGGTTGCAAGCGCGCTGAAGGATAAGCGCGTTCTGGAGACCCAGGCCGAGGCCAACCCTGCGACCCTTTTTAATGCTGAAGCCTTTGCGAGTGCCGCGCGAGCGCGGGCTGCGATCAAGCCCGGTGATGTGCCTTCCACCACGTCCCGCGCTGAGACTGAGGCCTTCGCACAGGATCTGCGTGAGCGAGCTACGCCGCCTCCGCCGCCTCAATAGGCGCCGGGGGCGTAAATGACCCATTCGTTCGTTGCGGCTTTGACCCCTGATGGGTTGGCTGCAACCTAAGTCTCTCAGATCTAAATCGTCCCCCGGAGGGGACAATGTCATGACCAGCAGTTTCGATTTTCACCGTATCCGACGCCTGCCGCCTTACGTCTTTGAAGAGGTCAATAAGATCAAGGCGCGCCTGCGTGCAGAAGGCACCGACATCATCGACTTCGGCATGGGCAATCCCGATATGCCGACGCCGCCTCACATCATTGAAAAGCTCGTGGAAACGGCCCGCGCACCCAAGACCGGCCGCTATTCAGCCTCCAAGGGCATCAGTGGTCTGCGCAAGGCGATGGCCGGCTATTATGACCGCCGCTACGGCGTCAAGTTGGACCCGGACACCGAAGTCATTGCCACCTTGGGCTCCAAAGAAGGCTTCGCCAATCTGGCGCAAGCCCTGACGGCGCCGGGTGACGTGGTGATCTGTCCGAACCCGGCCTATCCGATCCATGCCTATGGCTTCATCATGGCGGGCGGTGTGATCCGTCACGTTCCGGCCCTGTCGCCTGAGGAATATCTGTCGGGCATCAGCCGCGCGGTTCGCCACTCGGTGCCGCCGCCGAGCGTCTTGATCGTCAGCTACCCCTCGAACCCCACCGCGCAGTGGGTCGATCTGGATTTCTACAAAGAGATCATCGCTCTGGCTAAGAAACACAATCTCTTGGTCCTGTCCGACATCGCCTATTCGGAAATCTATTTCGAGAACAACCCGCCGCCGTCGATCCTGCAGGTCGAGGGGGCCAAGGATATCGCCGTCGAGATCAACTCCCTGTCCAAGACCTATGCCATGGCCGGTTGGCGCGTGGGTATGGTGGTCGGTAACTCGCGTATGTGCGCCGCCTTGGCGCGGGTGAAGTCCTATCTGGACTATGGGGCCTTTACGCCCATCCAGGTCGCCGCCGCCGCCGCGCTCAATGGTCCGCAAGACTGCGTCGATGAGATCCGCGCCATCTATAAGGGCCGCCGCGATACGCTGGTCAAATCTATGAAGGCTGCCGGTTGGGATATCCCATCGCCTCCCGCCTCGATGTTCGCTTGGGCCCCCATTCCAGAGCCCTATCGCGCCGCCGGATCGATGGCCTTTGCCAAGATGCTGATCGAAGAGGCGGGCGTGGCCGTGGCCCCGGGCCTAGGCTTTGGCGAATATGGCGAAGGCTTTGTACGGATCGGGCTGGTCGAGAATGAGCACCGCATTCGGCAAGCAGCCCGTAATGTGAAAAAGTTCATCCAGAATGCGGATGACATCCTCAGTCGCTCGCCTGTCATGGCGGGCCTCTAATGGCTGAAAGCCTCTAAGGAGCCATGATCATGGCGGATCAATCGAGCGGACGGAAAGTTTGGCGCGTTGGTGTGGCGGGACTGGGCACAGTCGGCGGAGGGCTATTGAGCTTTCTGGCCGAACGCCCAGACTTTGCCCCTGCCGGTGGCCGCGCTGTCGTGACCGGTATCTGCGCACGCTCTCGCTCGCGGGCGCGGACCGTCGATACAGCCGCCATGACCTGGTTCGATGACCCTGTGGCACTGGCCAAGTCACCGGACAACGACATATTTGTCGAACTGATCGGTGGGTCCGATGGACCGGCCAAGGCCGCCGTCGAAGCCGCGCTTGCTCTGGGCAAGCCTGTCGTCACCGCCAATAAGGCCCTGATCGCGACCCATGGCGCGGAACTTGCCAAGCTGGCCGAAGCCAATGGCGCGCCCCTGCTGTTTGAGGCCGCGGTGATGGGCGGAACGCCAGCGGTCAAGATCTTGCGCGAGGCTCTGGTCGGTGAAGATGTGGTCAGCGTTTCGGGCATCCTCAACGGTACCTGCAACTACATCCTGACCGAGATGGAGACCAACGGCAGCAGCTTTGGCGATGTCTTGGCCGAGGCCCAAAGGCTTGGCTATGCCGAGGCCGATCCGACGACCGATGTCGGGGGCTTTGACGCGGCCCACAAGATCACGATCCTTGCCGCGTTAGCCTTTGGCGGCGCGCCGAACTTTGCGGCGGCGCAGATCGAGGGCGTGGATCAGGTCGAGCTCGAAGATATCAAACTCGCGCACGACCTCGGCTACCGTATCCGTCTGGTCGCGTCTGCCGTTCGAGAGGGCTCGGGCGTCGCCGTCCGCGTCCATCCCGCGCTGGCACCCTTCGGTCACCCCTTGGCCGAGACGCGGGGCGCGCTCAATGCCCTGTTCATCGAAGGTCGCCGCATTGGCCGGATCTTCATCCAAGGCCCCGGCGCAGGGGCAGGTCCGACCGCCGCCGGCGTCGCTGCCGATATTGCCGACGTCATGACCTTGGCTAAGCGGCCGGTCTTCCAATCCCCTGCCAGCACACTGGTTCCCGAGCCTGCCATCAGTGCGGCTGACCGTATTAGCCGGGTCTTTATCCGTCTAAAGGTCAAGGATCAGCCCGGTGTGATCGCGGCTGTGTCTGAAACCTTGGCCGAAGCCGGTGTGTCGATTGATGGTTTCCTGCAAAAGCCTTCGCAAGGCGAGGGGGCTGTCCCGATTGTCCTGACCACCCATGCCACCGCTGAGTCTGTCGTGCTTGAGGCGGTCGAACGGATCGCGCGTCTACCCGCCATGTTAGAGCGACCCAAACTATTGCGTATCGCGCGGGTTTAAGAATCTACCGATAATAGGCCTATAGGCAGGAGAAGCCGACTATGAGCTCGAACAATCTAGACCGCAGCCTCTTAATGGATGCCGTGCGCGTTACCGAAGCCGCCGCAATCGCATCCTGGTCAGAGGTTGGCCGGGGTGACGAAAAGGCCGCTGACCAGGCCGCTGTTGATGCCATGCGTACTGCGCTGAATGAATTGAACATTGACGGTGTCATCGTCATCGGTGAGGGCGAGCGCGACGAAGCGCCGATGCTCTATATCGGCGAGAAGGTCGGTACCGGTAAGGGGCCACGGGTCGATATCGCCCTTGATCCGCTCGAAGGCACGACCTTGACGGCGAAGGCCATGGCCAATGCTCTGGCCGTGATGGCTTGGGCCCCCGCGGGCACGATGCTGAACGCGCCAGACACCTATATGGACAAGATCGCCTGCGGTCCGGGCTATTAAGACGGCAATATCGATCTGGACAAGAGCCCTGCCGACAATGTGCGGGCGCTGGCCAAGGCCAAGGGCGTGGAGCCGTCGGACATCACCGTCTGCGTGCTGGACCGGCCGCGTCACGCTGAGATCATTGCTAGCCTCAGGTCAGTGGGTGCACGCGTCTATCTGATCACCGACGGCGACGTTGCCGGTGTGATGAACACCGCTGACCC
>CAISGS010000210.1 GCA_903884915.1 uncultured Caulobacteraceae bacterium
GCCGCAAGCCTGGCAATGGATGATCGGGATCGGGCAGCCCCAATAGCGCTGGCGCGATACGCCCCAGTCGCGCAGCCGGTAAACCGTTGCGCCCTTGCCTTGGTTCTGGGCCTCGATCCGGTCGATTGCAGCGGCCTTGGCTGGCTCAATCTCAAGACCGTTTAGGAATTCAGAACTATAGATCTTGCCCGGGCCGACATAGGCCTCCTTGTCGACGGCGAAGGTCGCAGCATCTTCACCGTTGGGGAGGACCACGCACCGGACTGGCAGATCATATTTGCGGGCAAAATCGAGATCACGCTGATCATGGGCAGGGCAGCCAAAGATCGCGCCCGTGCCATAGTCCATCAGAACAAAATTGGCGATCCAGACCGGCAATGTCTTTGTTGAATCAAAGGGATGAGTGACGGATAGACCGGTGTTGAGACCCTTCTTTTCAGCCGCCTCAATGTCTGCCGCAGAGGTGCCGCCGTGACGACATTCGGCGACGAAAGAAGCTGTCTTGGGGTCTGCGGCGGCCAATTGCTCCGCCAACGGATGATCTGGCGCAATGGCCAAAAAGCTCGCGCCATAGAGCGTGTCGGGGCGGGTGGTATAGACCTCTAAACCGCTCTCAAAGCCGGTTGGAGCGGCACCGGAAAAATCAAAGGTGAGGCGCAGGCCCCTGGATCGACCGATCCAGTTTTCCTGCATCAGGCGGACCTTGTCCGGCCAACGGTCTAGTCCACCAAGGCCCTCGATCAGGGCGTCAGCATAGTCGGTAATGCGCAAGAACCATTGGGTCAGTTTGCGCTTTTCAACGGTGGCGCCGGAGCGCCAACCCTTGCCGTCTATGACCTGCTCATTGGCCAGCACGGTCATATCGACCGGATCCCAATTGACCACGCCTTCTTTGCGATAGACGAGGCCCTTGGCCAGCAATTCTAGGAACCAGGCCTGTTGCTTGCCGTAATAGTCCGGATCGCAGGTCGCAAACTCACGCGACCAATCTACCGATAGGCCTAGCAGCTTAAGCTGGCGGCGCATGGCGTCGATGTTGTCGTAGGTCCAGCCCTTAGGGTGGATCCCGCGCTCCATGGCCGCATTTTCGGCTGGCATGCCAAAGGCGTCCCAGCCCATGGGATGCAGGACGTTAAAGCCCCTCGCCCGCTTGAAGCGCGCCACTACGTCACCCATGGCATAGTTGCGCACATGGCCCATATGGATGCGCCCCGATGGATAGGGGAACATCTCGAGCACATAATATTTGGGACGGCCACCCGCCGCTTCGGGCGCGACGGTGGTGAACACCCCCGCCTCATCCCAAGCGGCGCGCCATTTGGGCTCAGCTTCTTTTGGATTGTAACGGGGCATGACTGTGGCGGCTTTAGCAGAAGGAAGGGGTGAGGGCACCGCGCGAGCGGTGCCAGAGGCGGCCGAAGGATAGGTTGGAGCGGCGAGGCCGCCCCGACTAGCCCTTGCCGTTAATGGTCGAAAGACGAAGCTGACGCGCGCGGGTCAGGATCGCATTTTCCAGATCGGTCTCAGTTTGCGCGGCCGTGGCCGAGTCGGCCCAAGCGCCAGACGCATCCTTGACTTGCTTGAACACCGCAACATTCAGGCCATCGGCGCGAAGGCGGGTGTCGAGAATATAGACCGTGACCTTAAAGCGCTCATCGGGCTTTTCGGGGCTGGTATACCAGTCGGTAATAATCACGCCGCCCCAAGGATCGGCCGAGGTCAGCGGAATGAAGGACAGGGTGTCGAGCGAGGCGCGCCACAGATAGCTGTTCACGCCAATCTGGCTACCGGCCTCAGCGGCTACAGCCGCCTTACGACGGAAGGGGTTAAAGCCACCCTCTTCCTGAGTTTGGAACACGGCCGGACCCTTGGATCCACCGATCTTAAGGGTCGAACAGCCTGCAACCGCCACCAGGGCCACGGCCGCGACCACTAAAGACGCCTTACGCATAAACGCCATATTTAATCGCTCCACTCATTGGCCAATCCGTACTGTCCGGATTAGCACTGTCGCCCCCGACCGCCTCAAACTGTCATCATCGCGGTCTATAGCATGGCGACGCTGCCACCAAACAGGAATCACGTGACTAAAGGGCCACAGAATCATCTTTAGCACTCAATAGGGGGATGAATCTTATGGCAGACAACAGACTCCGAGTTGACCCCGGGGAAAAGAAGCCCTTAATCAAAGATATCGAGGATGATTTGCGTCGTCCTTGATGACGATCTATCCGGTTCAAAGAATACAGGTTCACTCGGTTTCATTATGTCTCTGTCGCGCACCATCGCTGCTGGCACGGTCGGGCTTATCCTTTCGGGGATGGCGCTGACGGCTCACGCCGCGGATGCACCGCGCGGCAAGGCGACCGTGACGACCGAATTGGCCCCCGCGACCGACGCCTTTGCCAAGGATCAAAACCAGTGGGGCGCTCAGTCGACGCGCCGGTCGCTACAATGGGATGATAAGGCCCGTTGGGGCGTCAAGTTGGACCTAACCCAGCCTGCAACCCGTGACATGCAGCTAAAGGACATCCAGGCCGGCGCCTATTATCGGCTCTCGCCCTCCTTGCGCGTCGGCGGTGCCGTGGCGCTGGGCGACTCGTCGCAGATCACTCGCTATAGCGCGCCGCAAGATCGCGCCCCGCGCGTGCGCCTAGAGACCGCCTTCAAGTTCTAAGGCCGTCAATCGCCGCAATGCCCCAGACGCCCGTCCCCGAAAGGAGTCGGGCATTTTTATGGCCTATGCCGCCCAGCGCGATGACCGGCAGTTTAGCCCTATGAACCCACTCAGCGACCCGCATCTGTCCTAGGGGCTGACCGGCTGACGGGCTCTGACTGACGAAAACCGGAGAAATCAGCGCCGCATCCAGTCCGAGGCGGGCTGCCTTGGCGATGGCGCGGGGGCTATGGGCCGCCGTGGTGATGATCCAGTTTGGATGGCGCGCCCGCAGCCGCTTGGCGTGGCCCATCATCCGCTCTGGCAGGTGAACCCCATCGGCTCCGACCCTGTGGGCTAAGGCCTCATCTGCACCGATCAAGAGCGTCAGGTCCCGTTGGCGGGCCAAATCGGCTATGGCCAAGGCCTCTACCAGCGCCTGAGGACGGCCAAAGCTGCGATAGATGATCCCGCTTACCTTAGGAAGGCGTAGGGCCGTACCGACAGGGTCGGGTAACCGGTCTGGATCCGTCATCAGCCAAAGGTGGGGCAGGGCTCCTGATCTTGCGCTGAGCGCCTTAGGAGGCTTTCGCTTTTGGGCCAGACGGCCTAGCTTCGCCGCTTCGGCGATCAGGCCGCGCTGCTTCAGTTCCATGGCATCATGACCGATATTCAACTCTCGCCCCGTCAAACGATCCTGACCCGCATGGCATCCGCCGCCCGCGCAGCGGGCCGGTCGCCAGAGGATGTGGCCCTCGTTGCCGTCTCCAAGCAACAGCCATGGGAGGCCATCGCACCGGTTTTGGCCGAAAGACAGCTTATTTTCGGCGAGAACCGGGTTCAAGAGGCCCAAGAGCGCTGGGCCGACCGACGGGAGGGCTTGGAACTGCGCCTCATTGGGCCGCTGCAGACCAATAAGGTCCGCGATGCTGTGGCCCTGTTTGATGTGATTGAAACGCTGGATCGGCCTAAACTGGCCAAGGCCTTGGCCGAAGAGGCCGCGCGGCAAGGGCGGTCGCCCCGCCTCTATGTCCAGGTCAATACCGGCGAAGAGCCCCAAAAAGCCGGGGTATCGCCGACGCTTGCAGATGGCTTCATCGCTGAATGCCGGGCCTTGGGCCTGCCCATTGAGGGCCTGATGGCCATTCCGCCCGAAGGTGTGCCCCCCGGCATGCACTTTGCGTTGCTCGCCAAGATCGCGGCGCGCAATGGTCTGGCCAAGCTCTCCATGGGCATGAGCGGCGATTTCGAGACCGCCATTGCCCATGGCGCCACATCGGTTCGGGTGGGTTCGGCCCTCTTTGGCGCAAGGACCTATTGAGACTCGCCCTAGCGCCTGATCTCTATGGCTGAACCGGGTTCCGCAAGGCGCATGACCTCGAGCATGTCTTCAAGGCTTAAGGCAATGCAGCCTTCAGTGGGCGTAAAGCCGGGCCGGGCAAGGTGTAAAAAGATCGCAGAGCCCATACCCGGAACCGGCGGGGCATCATTGTGCCCCAAGATCGCGACCAGATCATAGACATGATCCTCGCGCCACATCTGCTCGGTGCTGGCCAGATAGGGCAGGGTTACGGGCTGATTGTAGAGTGGATCGTCAGCCCCGTCGCACCAGCCGTCTTGAACCTGAGTTGCGGTTATCGGCAGGAGGGTTTGCGGCAGGGCCAGACGGTCGGCCCGATAGACAAAGCGGCGAATGGGCCAGATCCCGATCGGACTTGCCCCATCCCCCTCGCGCTTTTGAGCGGCCGCGATCATGCCGCTGCGCCCGATCGCGCATGGCACCATGCGGCCAGCTAGCGTAAACTGCCCATTTGACGAAGCCGTGAAGATCATGGCTCACCTCTGCCCTTTGCCAAACGCCCAGACCGGTGCATGTTCTATCCCATGGCTCAACATAAGACCTTGCTGATTATCGACGACGATGAGGACCTGCGCTCCGCCCTCGCCGAGCAACTGGACCTGCACGACGAATTCAACACGGTTCAGGCGCAAAACGCCACCGACGGCCTGCGTTTGGCTCAAGAGATTAAGCCCGATCTGATCCTGCTAGATGTGGACCTGCCCGATATGGATGGGCGCGACGCCTGTCAGCAGATGCGCCTGGTAGGTGTGACGGCCCCGGTGATCATGTTGACCGCGGCTGATACGGACACAGACACGATCCGAGGCCTCGAATCTGGGGCCAATGACTATGTCACCAAGCCCTTCAAGTTTCAGGTCCTGTTGGCCCGTATCCGCGCCCAACTGCGCGCTCACGAGCAATCGGAAGATGCGGTCTACCGACTTGGTCCCTACGAGTTTCGCCCTTCAGCCAAGCTTTTGGTCGATGCCAAGCAAAAGAAGATCCGGCTGACCGAAAAGGAAGCCAACATCCTCAAATATCTCTATCGCGCTGGCACCAAGTCTGTATCACGCGAAGAGCTTTTAGCCGAGGTCTGGGGCTATAATGCGGGGGTGACCACTCACACGCTAGAAACCCACGTCTATCGCCTGCGCCAAAAGATCGAGCCGGAGGCGGGGTCGCAAAAGCTACTCCTGACCGAGCCTGGCGGCTACCGCCTCGCGCCCTAGACCATCAGGTCGGCGGTGACCGGTACGTGGTCGCTGGGCCGCTCCCATTCGCGCACTGTGTCATGCACCATCGATGAGACAGAGCCTTGAGCAAAGGCTGCGTCCCTTAGGCCGGGGCTGGCCAAGATATGATCGAGCCTAAGGC
>CAISGS010000211.1 GCA_903884915.1 uncultured Caulobacteraceae bacterium
GCGCGCTCACCGGCTGCGACGGCGCTCGCGAGGGCTTCAGGGTCGGGCAGGGGCCTTGGGGTCATGGTCGGGCTCAACAGGGTACGGGTCGGCCATTGAGCCGGTCCTTGGGCGATAATCTCAATGTCCGCGCAGCGCAATGGGGCCATGGTCCAAGGCCTGTGGGCGGCTGATCTCGCGGCGCAGAGTGTCGCACCCCTTGTGTGCTCGAAAAGCCACACTTACATGCGATAGAGTGATCGGGCGATGCCGCAAGGCGGGTTGCTCTGATCGTCCGCCGATAACGGGGAGTTCTATGAATATCGATCTCTATTCTGACCGCGCCAAACAGGCCATCCAATCGGCTCAGAGCTTGGCCATGGCCCGCCGCCACCAGCATCTGTCGCCGGAGCATCTGCTCAAAGTGCTGTTGGAGGAAAAGGACGGACTGTCGCGTACATTGATCACCCAAGCCGGTGGTAAGGCCGATCAGGTCATTCAAGAGACGGAAGGCCTGCTGAACAAGATGCCCAAGGTCGAGGGCGGCTCTGGGCAGCTCTATATGAAATCCGAAACGGCTCGCGTCTTTGCCACGGCAGAAGGGGCCGCAAAGGCGGGCGGCGATGCCTTTGTCACAACCGAGCGCCTTCTGTCGGCGCTGGCCAAGGATGGCGGAGACATTTGCGAGGTCTTGAAGAAGGCGGGCGTTACCCCAGCCTCCATCGACACAGCCGCCAATGCCATTCGCAAGGGCCGCACCGCCGACACGGCCTCGGCCGAGGAGGGCTATGACGCCCTGAACCGCTATGCCCGCGACCTGACCCAAGCGGCACGCGATGGCAAGCTCGACCCTGTTATTGGCCGCGATGAGGAAATCCGCCGCACCATTCAGGTCCTGTCGCGCCGAACCAAGAACAATCCGGTCCTGATCGGCGAGCCCGGCGTTGGCAAGACCGCCATCGTCGAAGGCCTTGCCCTGCGGATCGTCAATGGCGACGTGCCCGAAGGCCTGAAGGACAAGAAGCTGATGTCGCTGGACATGGGTTCCTTGATCGCGGGAGCAAAGTTTCGCGGCGAGTTCGAAGAGCGTCTGAAGGCGGTCTTGAACGAAACCACCGCCGCCGAGGGCCAGATCATCCTGTTCATCGACGAGATGCACACCCTGGTCGGCGCGGGCAAGTCCGAGGGGGCGATGGATGCCTCCAACCTTCTAAAGCCAGCACTTGCGCGCGGTGAACTGCACTGCGTCGGGGCGACGACGCTGGATGAATATCGCAAGCATGTCGAAAAGGACGCCGCACTGGCGCGCCGGTTCCAGCCGGTCTTTGTCTCCGAGCCCACGGTCGAAGACACGGTCTCGATCCTGCGCGGCCTGAAGGAAAAGTACGAACTGCACCACGGGGTGCGGATTTCCGATGCTGCCATCGTCGCCGCCGCCACCCTTTCGAACCGCTACATCACTGATCGGTTCTTGCCCGACAAGGCCATCGACCTGATCGACGAAGCGGGCAGCCGCGTGCGCATGGCCGTTGATTCTAAGCCCGAAGAGCTGGACGAGATCGACCGCCGCTTGGTTCAGTTGAAGATCGAGCGCGAGGCCCTGAAGAAGGAAACCGACTCCGGCTCGGTCGCGCGTCTGGTCAAGCTGGAGGAAGAGCTATCTGGGCTCGAGGTCCAGTCGGCGGAGATGAGCAGTCGCTGGAAGGCGGAAAAGGACAAGATCGGCTCTGCAGCTCAGGCCCGCGAAGCCTTGGATCGTTTGCGCGCTGAGCTGGTTCAGGCCCAGCGCTCTGGCGACCTGCAACGGGCATCTGAGATCATGTATGGCCAGATCCCGCAGCTCGAAAAGCGCCTCGCTGCCGGAGAGACCGAGAACAAGGACGCCATGACCCTCGAGGTCGTCGATGCCGAGCAGATCGCAGCGGTGGTGTCGCGCTGGACCGGTATCCCGGTCGAGAAGATGCTCGAGGGCGAGCGCGAAAAGCTGCTGCGCATGGAAGACCAGCTTCGCGCCCGCGTGGTTGGTCAGGATGAGGCTCTGGAGGCGGTTTCTGACGCTGTGCGCCGCTCGCGCGCGGGCCTGTCTGATCCCAATCGCCCGATAGGCTCGTTCCTGTTCCTAGGCCCTACGGGCGTGGGCAAGACCGAACTGACCAAAGCCTTGGCCGAGTTGATGTTCACCGATGAGAGCGCCATCACCCGCATCGACATGTCCGAATATATGGAAAAACATTCGGTCAGCCGCATGATTGGCGCGCCTCCCGGCTATGTCGGCTATGACGAGGGCGGGGCCCTGACCGAAGCGGTGCGGCGCAGGCCCTATCAGGTCATCCTGTTCGACGAGGTCGAAAAGGCCCATCCGGACGTGTTCAACGTACTGTTGCAGGTGCTCGATGATGGGCGCTTGACCGATGGTCAGGGGCGCACCGTCGATTTCCGTAACTGCCTCCTGATCATGACCTCCAACCTTGGCTCAGAGTTCTTGGCCTCACAGGGTGAAGGTGATGATGTCGAGGCTGTCCGGCCGATGGTCATGGACAGTGTGCGCCGTCACTTCCGGCCCGAGTTCCTCAACCGCATCGACGAGATCATCCTCTTCCGCCGCCTTGGCCGGATGCAGATGGGGTCCATCGTCAAGATTCAGCTCCAGCGGGTCGAAAAGCTCTTGGCCGATCGCCAGATGTCGATGGTTGTCTCGCCCGACGCCATGCACTGGCTGGGCGAGCGCGGCTATGATCCGGTCTATGGCGCGCGGCCCTTGAAGCGGGTGATCCAGAAGGATCTGACGGACAATATTGCCCGTCAGATTCTCGAAGGCAGCCTTAAGGACGGCGACCTGTTCGAGATTGGCCTTGGCAATGGCAAGCTAGAGATCGGCAAGGCCAAGGTTCACTGACCTTGGCCCTAGCCTATGAGCAGCTTGGCGGCTCTGGGGGCGAAATAGGTGATGATGCCCGAGGCTCCGGCGCGCTTGAAGGCCTGTAGGCTTTCAAGCATCGCCCGCTCTTCATCGATCCAGCCCTTGCCGCCAGCGGCCATGATCATGGCATATTCACCGCTGACCTGAAACGCGAAGGTGGGCATGGCGAAGGCTTCGACGACGCGTCGGATGATGTCGAGATAGGGCATGCCGGGCTTGACCATGACCATGTCGGCCCCTTCGGCAATGTCGAGCGCCACTTCGCGCAGGGCCTCATCGGTGTTGCCGGGGTCCATCTGATAGGTCTTCTTGTCGCCTTGCAGGGCCTTGGACGAGCCGATGGCGTCGCGATAGGGGCCATAGAAGGCGGAGGCATATTTGGCCGCATAGGACATGATCATCACATCGCTCATGCCGTGACTTTCCAAGGCTGAACGCAGGGCTCCGACGCGGCCATCCATCATGTCCGAGGGGGCCAGAATATCGGCTCCAGCCTCGGCCTGCATCAGGCCTTGGGCGATCAGGCGCTCGATTGTGGCGTCATTGAGAATGCGGCCGTTCTCGAGCAGGCCGTCATGGCCATGGTCGGTAAAGGGATCGAGGGCCACGTCGCACATGATGCCAACCTCAGGCGCGGCATCCTTCATGGCCTTGACCGCATCGGCGATCAGGCCGTTAGGATTGTGAGCTTCGGTGCCATAGCCATCCTTCTTGGCCCCATCAATATGAGGGAAGACGGCGATCGCGGGAATGCCGAGGTCGCGCGCTTGGACGGCTGCCTTGGCCGCCTCCTTGACGCTGAGCCGTTCCATGCCGGGCATGGAGGCGACGGGGATGCGGGCTTCCTGGCCGTCATGAACGACCATCGACCAGATCAAGTCGTTGGGGGTTAGGCTCGTTTCACGCACCATCTTGCGGGTCCAGTCGGCCTGACGCAGACGGCGAAGGCGAGTGGCGGGATAGGGCGCGAGAGGAGGGTTGGCCATGGTCGGACTTTCAAGCTTAGCGAAGGACACCGCTTTGACGGATTGGCCGTCCGGACGCAAGCCGAAGGGTTCCTAAGGCAGAAGAGCCGACAAGCCAGATGGCGGTGAGCGACATCATCACCACGGTCGTGACGCCCAAACTGATGGTCGATGGTGTGATCGTCACCTTGGAGAAATCGAGGCTGAAATGGTCCAGTTGATCCCAGCCCTGATAGTCCACCGCCTTCAAGACCGAGGCGATGGCCGACAGGAGGGTGGTCAGGAAAAAGATACCCGCGATCAGGGCCAGGGTGAACGAGACCCAGAAGATGAAGATCTGAAACCGATGGTGACTTCTGATTAGGGGCGAAACCTCATCACGCCGCGAATAGGCCAGCGCGACGGCCACGAGCGCGGGGGCCCCGGCAAAGAAGATCGAGAAAAACAAAAGCCCATAGGTCAGATAGGCGAGGTTGCGGTCAACGCCGATATCCGAAGGATCTGTGTCGCTGGAATGCAAGGTCACGGCGCGGCTTTCGTCGGTTTAACCAGGCCTCAAGATGAGGCCAGCCGGAGATAATCGCAAGGTGCAGGGCTTGATCTGATGATTCACGACAAAAATCGTCAATTAGGCTAATGAAAATAAGGATTTTGTTGCCGAAGGCTGGGTTGCGCCTTAGCTATCGTTCAGCAACAGGCCGCAAGGCTCGCCTGTGCTGCGTCATTTCGCGCCTCTCGCGGGTTGAGCAGTGTAGGTTAGGTTGCGAGAGTTCGGGGCTTAGCGAGTGAATCGCGGTGCCGATGAGTGCGTTTACGGTGGCGGCTTAAAGGTCCGCCTCCGGGTTAAGGACGATGCAGATGGATTATAAGGCCGCATTCAA
>CAISGS010000212.1 GCA_903884915.1 uncultured Caulobacteraceae bacterium
GACATGGGCGCGCTCAGGGGCAAGCTTCCTTCTGGACCCGCCGCAAGACTGGCGCTTGCGCTGCTCGCCGCAGGCGCATTGGGAGCGAAATATTGCGCAGATGGTGCGCTCGATTGATCGGCCAATAGGCTTGATGCATGATCTTCGATAAATCGTGTATAGATCTGATTAGATTGAAGTTCCGATCTTTGAAGTAAGGTTTGAAGAAAGCCGATGTTGCTCGCCACGCCCTCAAGTCGGAACTGGGCCAGCGCGCGCGATGCTGCCGCAATGGCGCGGTCAAAATGCGGGCTAGCGCTCGAGACAATGACCTTGGCCAACAGGCTGTCAAAATGGGGGCTGGGCCTAAAACCGGCATAGCCGAAACTGTCGACCCGCACGCCCGGACCGCTGGGTGGCTCAAACAGGCTCAAGGTGCCGCTGGAGGGTCGGGCGTGACCCTGAGCGTCCATGGTCTCCATATTGACCCGAAGCTGGATAGCATAGCCACGCGGTGCGGGCACGCTGTCGGGCGTCAGGCCCAGATCGGCGAGGCTCTGTCCCCCGGCGACACCCAGTTGCAGAGCGACCAGATCAAGACCCGTGACGGCCTCGGTGACCGTATGCTCCACCTGCAGGCGCGGATTGGCCTCGATGAAGGCGAAGGCACCCTCGCCGTCAGGATCGGCCTGCGCATCCACCAAAAACTCAAACGTGCCCAGACTGCGATAGGCGCAGGCCTTGGCCATGCTGAGGGCCGCATCGACCAACCGCTGGCGCAGAGCGGGCGTCAGGCTCGGACTGGGCGCGACCTCGATCAGCTTTTGATGCTGGCGCTGAAGGGTACATTCGCGCTCGCCAAGGGCCAGAACCACGTCCCCGTCGCCAATAATCTGAATCTCGACGTGACGCGCGCGGCGGATCAGGCGCTCGACATAGAGCCCGCCATCGCCAAAGGCCGCCTTGGCCTCGGAAGCGCAGCGCTCATAGGCCGCGTCGATCTGATCGGCCTCTGTAATGACCCGCATGCCGCGTCCGCCGCCGCCCGCTAGGGCCTTGATCATCATGGCCCCGCCAGAGCCCTGAGCGGCAAAGAAGGCCTTGGCCTCATCCAGCGACACAGCCCGATTGATCCCGGCCAGCAGGGGAACACCCAACCGCGCCGCCAGATCGCGCGCCGAACCCTTATCGCCAAACAGGGCCAACATCTCAGGACTTGGCCCGACAAAGACCAGACCGGCTTCAGCGCAGGCGGCGGCGAAGCTTGCGTTCTCGCTCAAGAACCCATAGCCGGGATGGATTCCATCGCAGCCTTGGGCCTTGGCGACGGCGATAATCGCCGCCCCATCCAGATAGGCCCCGGCCCCCACACCCTTGAGTGCCACGGCAATATCGGCCTGCTTGATATGCAAGGAGGTCGCATCATCCTCGGAAAAGACCGCGACGGTGGCCATGCCAAGGTCTGCGGCAGCCCGAAGGACGCGGATGGCGATCTCGCCGCGATTGGCGACGAGCAGGCGGGTGAGCGGGCGCATTGGAGCGGTGATCTGGGTCATGACCGGATCAGACCTCTAGGATCGCGCCCTGTCTAGACCTTTCCCAAGGTCAATCCTGCGCGAAGACCGCTAGATGGGTGTGGCGAACGTGTCCCGAAGGATCTGCTCAAGCCACACCTGATCAACCTCATCAAAGGCGGCGGGCTGGTCGGAATCGACATCAAAGACGGCGATCAACTTGCCGTCAGCATCAAAGACCGGCACCACAATCTCGCTCTGAGACCGGCCGTCACAGGCAATGTGACCAGGGAAGGCATGCACATCCTTGACCAGCTGGGTCTTGCCTGTCAGCGCCGCCGCCCCGCAGACGCCGCGCCCAAAAGCGATGCGAAGGCAGCCGAGCGTTCCTTGATAGGGGCCGACAACCAACTCGTCAGGCTTGGCCGGATCAACGCAATAGAACCCGGTCCAGAAGTAGGCCTCGAAACTGTTGGCCAACATCGAGGCAACCGTTGCCATCCGCGCCGTGAGGTTGGTCTCGCCCTCCAGAACCGCCGCAATCTCTTGCGCGACCTCGCCATAGCGGGCGGCACGATCAGCAGATAAAACCTTGTCGTTAAAGGCTTCAGCCATGGCCTATCCTAACAGTCCTGAGGTTTGGAGCAGGGTCCAGCCTCCGATGGCGGCAAAGAGGCCTGCCGCTGCCATGCGCACAACCGCCATGGGGGCAATTTTAGTGGCCGCCTCGCCCAAAAGAACCGCCGGAACATTGGCCAGCATCATACCCGCTGTCGTTCCTGCTGCCACCCAAAAGACCTCATGATATTTTGCTGCCAAGGCGACTGTCGCAATCTGGGTCTTGTCGCCATTTTCCACGAGGAAGAAGGCGATGGCCGTCGTGGCGAAAATGCCAAATTTCGGAGGCTTGGCGTCCAACTCTTCGGCCTTGTCCGGTACCAAGATCCAAGCGCCCATGACCAAGAACGACGCGCCGACCACATAGCCAAACCATTGGGCTGCCAAGATGCCTGAGACGAAATAGCCCAAGGTGGCCGCGAGCCCGTGATTGGCGAGGGTGGCGACCAGGATGCCCAAGATGATGGGAACGGGCCGCTTAAACCTTGCCGCCAACAGGATCGCCAATAGCTGGGTCTTGTCCCCAATCTCGGCCAAAGCGACCACAAAGGTCGAGATCCAAAAGGAATGGTCCATAGGACAGGCTCCCAAACTCTTGCGGTAATCCGGCAAGAGTGTCTCTTCAAGGGCCGCGTGGCCCGAGTTGAGGTGGGCATAGACTAGGCAATCTTTGGGTTCAAGGCGCATGAGACGCGCAGACCTGTCTGGTTCAGCGCGTTTATCCGGAACCCATGATCAAGGGGTATGCGTGCGATCGCAAAGCGCGATAGGATTTGCCCATCATAGGAGACTGACATGACCCGCTTGGCCATCATCACCACTGCCCTCACCTCGACCTTGCTGAGCCTCGGCATCGCCTCGAGCTCAGCTGCGGAAACCACCTACCTGACCGCCGCCCATATGGTGGACACGGTCGCAGGACGGATGGTGGACAACCCGGCTGTGGTCATCGAGAACGGCAAGATCACGGCCGTCGGCACCAAGACCAGCCTTGCCGCACCCAAGGGGGCCAAGCGGATTGATCTGGGCAGCAAGACTATCCTGCCTGGCCTGATCGACATGCACGTGCACATCACCTCACGCGCCGACATGCACGGCTATCGCGCCCTAGCCGTCACCCCAGTGAGCGAAGCCATCAGTGGCGTCGCCAATGCCGCCATCACCCTTCGCGCAGGCTACACGACCGTGCGCAATGTCGGGGCTGGCGGCTATACAGATGTGGCTTTGGCCGACGCGATTGAGAGCGGTGAGGTTCCCGGCCCAAGGATCATCCCAAGCGGCCCTGCCATTGGAGCCACGGGCGGCCATTGCGACGATAATCTCCTGCCACACACCTATAATATTGTCGGAGAAGCCGTTGCCGATGGACCCGATGCCATCCGCGCCATGGTCCGTAAGGTTCATAAATATGGGGCCAAATCGATCAAGTTCTGCGCCACCGGCGGGGTCTTTTCCAAGGGCGACACAGTCGGCGGCCAGCAATATACGCTCGAGGAAATGACGTCTCTGGTCTCAGAGGCTCACATGCTCGGCCTCAAGGTCGCTGCCCACGCCCACGGTGCCAGCGGCATCAAGGACGCCATCCGCGCAGGCGCAGACACGATCGAGCATGCCAGCCTCGCCGACGAGGAAGCCTTCGCTCTGGCCAAGGCCCACGGCACAGCCTTTTCGATGGATATCTACAATGAC
>CAISGS010000213.1 GCA_903884915.1 uncultured Caulobacteraceae bacterium
CGACGAGATGCTAAGCTGGGGCTTGGTCGATCAGATCGCCGATGCCGCCGCTCTACGCGGCACGGCCCTAGCTCTGGCGCAAGAGATCGCAGAAAATGCCCCCCTCGCCCTCTTGGCCACCCGTCAGACCCTAAGGTCTGGATTGGTAGAGGCGGTGACGGCGGCGCTCGTCCATGAACATGCCGAACAGTCGATCCTGCGACAGACGGCGGACTATGCCGAAGGGGTCAGTTCGGTGTTCGAACGTCGTCCGGCCAAGTTTTTGGGGCGTTAGGGCGGAGGGAACGCCGCCTCTATTCCGAGTTACTCAATCTTGCATTGAGCTTAATCATTGCGCCAACCTGCTGAAGGATCGCCTCGATGGCGAAGCTTGGGACGTCGCAACAGTAAAGGCGCGACTTGTCACGAACGATGACGCCCTTGAGTTCGAGGGAAGCACACTTGCGCCGAACAGTTTGCCGGGGAATCCCTGTCATGTCCGATATACTTGCAATAGACAGGACGCCAGAAGACATTTTATCAACACTTTCGCGACCCAACTGCATAATGTCACGGGTCGTGTCCGAAGATGAAGCCAATATAAACGCACAGAATATAACCAATTCTGTATGATCACTTATCTTGCTTCTCAATGTTATGTTTTTTATGTCGTTAATTATGCCGTTTGAAAAGCTTTGGACGAGCGCTATTTCTCTAAGAGAGAACGATTTAAGGACTTTTTCAATATCGAAATTATCTATAATGATCTCTGGTTGATAAATTGACTTGTCCACCTATCAAACCCCACATCAAAATCGTAATTTAAATAGTTCTAAATAACTCTGTAAATACAACCGTTATAAATCTATATGTTTGTAAATATAATTTTTGTCAAAATCAGTGTGATTACGGTAGGCTCATTTTGATTTAAATCAATCAAATATGAGATTTTGAAGGATGATCAGGTAAGTTTTTGTCACGATATTTTGTCATTTATCTTCAAGAGACCATTAATCTGAGCCGCCATCTCTTCAACGATGTGGGCGTGAATGACGCACCGATAGAGACGTGATTGATCTCGAATAAGGATATTGCGCCCCTCAAGGTCAGCGCATTTGCGTCGCACCGTCTGTCTTGGAATGCCGGTCATATCCGAAATGCTGGCGATGGAAAGCAGGCCGTCTGCGATGATGTGCGAGCTGGCACTGCCCGATTGAATAACGAGCCGAATAGTGTCGGACATGGACGCCAGCAAAAATGCTGAAAGGATAACGGTGTCGGCCTGATCGACCTCACCGATGCTCTCAGAGACTCTCCTTGTGCAAGTTAGCAGCATATTTGCGGTGTATTGAACCAACGCGAATTGTTTGAGAGAGAAAGACTGGGAATCACTATTATTCATACAACACCTCATTAACACTACAGCTTGAGCGTTAATACGAAATAACGGATTAGTTGAATTTCATTACTACTGAAAAATAATTCAGCCGCTATCCCTCATAACGGCCACATTGTCGTAAATGGCTAACAAGTCCACTTTCGGTGGCTCAAATTGAATTTTTAAAACCAAAATGATAATTAACGGCGATTTATCGCGTGATAAAAACCGAAAAATGAGATTTTTACGGCCAAATAGACGCGTTATCATTAGATAAACATACGAAAAAAACACCAAGATCACGAAAATTCGTTTTTTTACAAATTAAATTTCACATAGATACATAATATTTTGATTTAGAAATGACATTCCAAATTGATTTTCAATGAATTTTAGGTGAAAAAAGCCAAATCGGCCAGATCAACAGACATTATTACATTCTGATATAATTACCGCGTGAATGAGCACTCCGTATATCGAGACTCCAGAACTTACATGACAGTTTAGTACTGCGATCAACGCTCAACTGTGATTGAGGAATTCACCATGGCCACTGCAATCCTTTCCGCCACGACCGCTCGTAAGGGCGCAAAACCGCAAGCTCTGGTTCAACTCGAAGAACAGGCCGCTCAAGCGACCCGCCTGATGAAGCTAGTGGCCAATGAACAGCGCCTGCTTTTGCTGTGCAAGCTGACCGAAGGCGAGTGCCCCGTCGGTGATCTGGCCAACTATGCAGGTCTTGGTCTGTCGGCCACGTCTCAGCACCTGAGCAAGCTTCGCGCTGAAGAGGTTGTTGCGACCCGTCGTGATGCCCAGACCATCTATTACCGCCTCGTCGATCCGGCTGCGATCCGCATCATCGAGACCCTGAGCGAAATCTACAAGCACTAGCGCCCAGCCGTTGGAATTGACCGCGTGATCTATTATCTCGCCGATCATCCCGACAAGGCCCGCGACGCGGACGAAGGCACGAACGCCCGGCTCTCAGACCAGTTGAGCCTCTTGGACAACCAAGCGGTTCGCTGGACTGCGGCGCGCAAGGCTCAGGTTGTGTCGGCAGTTTCGCTTGGGCTGCTGAGTGAACAGGATGTGCTGCAGCGATTTTCCATCTCCTCCGAAGAGATCGCGGACTGGCGCCAACGCTTGCGCCTGCACGGATTTCGGGGATTGAACCGGCGCGATCAGCACGGACGAAGCGAACCAAAGGGCGAGGACTGCGCCAAATGACCCACCAAACCACGGCCCAGCTGACCGGGTTGCTCGATCAGGTCAACCAGATCATGGACCGCCAGATGCGGCACCGGATCACGCAGCATAATCGCGTGATCAGCCGCCTCGGCTCTTTGATGCGACTTGGTGCGCCAGCCCAAGCTACGACCCAGACCAGTCCGCTCGCGCTCAAGAGCCCTGCCCCGGCCCCCGCACCCCATGCGTCAAACGACAGGCGCGGCAAGATGCTGACCAGCCTCTATCAGGTGCTCAATTCGACAGCCCGCCTTGGCGAACTGGATGATGATCTGGACGAGGTGGTCAATATTGTCATCCAGCGCAGCGAAGATACCCGCGCCAAGATGGTCGAGCTGGACCAAAAGCTGCAAACCTTGTCCTCAGTGTCGCGTCAGCAAAATGTGGCACTGGCCCGTGCCGCCGAGGTCGCCCAAAGCCTAGAAATTGCCCGCGTCAATGCCGTGACCCATGCCGATACCCTGCGCAATCGCCTGATCAGCCGCACCGAAGAGGTCCGCGAGCTGGAACGGCAGATGAAACAGATGCGCGAACAGCTGATCATTGCGCAAAATACCCAGATCGCCGTGTTCGAAAATGGCTGGTCCGACGAAGGGGCTTAAAGGGCGTCGTTACGCTCCAAGTGGGGCATTAGATATTGGCAGACGGCGGCCTTGGCCTCGGCGATCCAAATGGCCGGATCCTCGGACGGATTAAACAGAGCAAGGTCCAGAACGCTGTTGCCGATATCCACGGCGACGCGCGCCACCTGCATGGCGCGGGTGGGTTCCAGGCCGCCACGAGCCGTCAGGAAATCCGACAAGAAGGCCGCCGTCTCAAGCGACTCCTCTCGGTCGAACGGGCGCAATTCAGGCAATGTCAGCACGGCCAGTCTCAAGGCATGCCCCCCGGGCTGGTCTTGCCGACGACGTGCAGCAAATTCGAGAATCTGCTCCATCGTGACGCGCCAATCCGCGCCGTCAAGGACGGAAGCCACAGATCTATCTGCGGCCTTGAGCCAAACCTCGCGGTTTTGCTTGAAGATCGCGATAAGGATCGAATGTCTGTTAGGGAAATATTTGTAGAGGGTCGCAATGTTGACACCGGCCGCGTTCGCAATGACCGTGGTTGTCAGCGCTTCATGACCCCTTTCTTGCAAAAGGATCTCGGTTGCCTTTAAAATACGCTCCACCGAGCCCTCGTCCTTGGCGCGGTTGGATTGGGCGCGTAGGCGGCTATCGAACGACATAGACATTAGGACGACAGCTCCGGTTGAACGGGACGCGATTCATCGCGTTTAAAAGACACCATAAATAAAGCAATTACTTGCTTACCGTGTCAAGCTTGACATGTATAAATGGCACGGCGGATGAACCCCGAAGCGACCTAAGAGGTTTGTTGAGGCTCAAAATGGGGGGCTAGATATCGCGTAACGGCGGCCTTGGCTTCGGCAACCCAGACCTCATCACCCGGGGATCGGTCAAAGAGCGACAGGTCTAGAATGCTCGTTGCAATCTCAACCGCCACGCGCGCGACCTGATCGGCATCGGTCCGGTCCATCGCCCTTTGCTCCACCAAGAGTTTTGCGAGAAACGAAGCGGTAACCTCGGTCTCCTCGCGGTCAAAGGGTTGCAGATCGGGCGACAGACGCATGGCCAGCCTCATGGCCTTCCCACCCGGCTGATTTATCCGCCGTTGGGCGGCAAAATCGATGTTGGCTTCCAACGTCTCACGCCAATTCGCACCTTCTAGGACCGCATCCATCGCTCGGCTTGACGCCTCCAGCCAACCGGCACGGTTTCTTTGACTCATCGCTATGAGGATCGACTGCTTGTTGGGATGATATCTGTAGAGCGTCGCGATGTTGATGCCGGCCGCCTCGGCAATACGATTGGTGGTCAGGGCGTCATAGCCCTGCGTCTGCAAGAGTATTCCGGTCGCTTCGAGAATACGCGCCGCAGTCTCTTCCCCCTTGGTATGGGCCGGTTTAGCCCGCATTCGATTACCATAAGAGAGGGGCATTTGTACGAGACCTCCGTTTGACCAGCCTTCTATAAAGGCCCTAATTACGGGCGATTAAGCTAAAGCAATTAATTGCTTATTATGTCACATCCGGCAATGGTCAACGGCAAAACGGTTTGAGAATAGGGGACGATAGGGATGGGATCGGAACTTTGGCGCCTCGACGCGACGGACCTCAGCGGCCTAATCCGTTCAGGACAGGTCTCTAGCCGAGAAGCCGTCACCGACGTTCTGGCGCGCATGGATGAGGTCAATCCTGCCGTCAATGCTGTCGTCCGGCGGATGGATGAAGAGGCTTTGGCTGCCGCCGATCAAGCCGATGGTGCCCGCGCACGCGGTGAGGTTCTCGGTGTCCTGCATGGCGTTCCGGTCACCACCAAGATCAATATCGACCAAAAGGGTCATCCGACCGACAATGGTGTCGTCGCCTTCAAGGCGCTGATGGCGCCAGAGGATGCGCCGACCGTGGCCCATCTTCGCAAGGCCGGAGCGATCTTTGTTGGACGCACCAACGCGCCCGCCTTTTCGATGCGCCTGTTCTCAGACAATGACCTGCATGGCCGCACCCTCAATGGCCGAGATCCCTCCCGCTCGCCCGGCGGATCGTCAGGCGGCGCCGCTGCAGCAGTGGCCACCGGCATGGGCGCGATCAGCCTTGGCAATGATATTGGCGGCTCGGTGCGTATTCCGGCCTATTGCAACGGCATTGTCGGCCTTCGGGTCAGCCTTGGCCGGGTGCCCTTCTATAGTCCGATGGTCAAGGATCCCCGGCCCATGGGCTCGCACCTGATGTCGGCCATGGGACCCCTGACCCGCACGGTTCGCGATGCACGGCTGGCCCTGTCAGTCTTGGCCCAAAGGGATGATCGCGACACGCGCTGGGTTGATGCCCCGCTGGAGGGTCCGGCGCGGCCTCGGCCTTTGCGGGTGGCGCTGGTGCCGGAATTGCCCGGCGGAACCACCCATCCGGCCCAAGCCGCCGCCGTGCGCCGCGCTGGGGCCCATCTGGCAGCGGCAGGCTATCAGGTCGAAGAGGTCTGCCCGCCCCAGATCGAACAGGTCATTGATGTGTGGCACGCCATTGGCTCGGGCGACGTCTTTCGCATGCTCGCGCCCCATATGGAGCGGTTTGGCGATGCCGATGCCGTGACCTCGATGCGCCTGTGGCTAGAGCATAAGCCCATCCCCGACCCCTTGGCGGTGCTGGAGGCCTTTGGTCTGCGCGATCTGTCGCTTTTCCGGTGGCAGACCTTCTTCCAGACCTATGGGCTGGTGATCATGCCGACCTTGGCGGACCTGCCCCCCATCGTGGGCCAAGACCTGACCTTCGAAGGTCAAGGACAGCTCCTCAACTCCATCCGCCCCGCCCTGATCTGCGCCACCCTTGGCCTAGCCGGTCTGGCCGTTCCCGTCGGGTCCCACAGCGCGTTCAGAACCGGCGTTCAGATCATCCCGCCACGCCTGCGCGAAGACCTCGCCCTAGAGGCGGGAGAGGTGATTGAGGCGGCAGAAGGGGTTGTCGTCGCGATCGATCCGGCCTGACCTCAGACCACCACCGGAAGCTGCTCCAAGCCCCGGAAGAACGGCAAGAGCCGCCACTCGGCGGGGCTGCCTGGATCGGCGAGGCGCATGTCGGGGAAGCGTTCAAACAGCTTGGTCAGGGCGATCTGAGCCTCGAGCCGCGCAAGGGGTGCGCCGATGCAGATATGGGCCCCGCCGCCGAACGCGACATGGGGGGCCTTTTTGCGGGTGATGTTGAACCGGTCGGGGTCCTCGAACACATCTGGATCGCGATTGGCAGCCCGCAGCGAGACCAGCATCGATTGGCTGTTACGGATCGGGCAGCCGCGCACCTCCATATCGCGCGAGGCGATGCGGCCGGTAATGTCGACCGGCGGATCGAAGCGCAAGATCTCCTCGACCGCCGCCCCGATCAAGGACGGGTCAGCCTTGAGCTTATCCAATTCACCCGGATTGAGCATGAACAGGCGAACGCCATTGCCGATCAGGTCGGTCGTGGTCAGGTTGCCTCCGACCAGCAGGGCTGACAGGTTGATGATCAGATCGACATCATCGATCTGCGCCCCCTCGGCCTGAAGGGTAACCATGTCGGTAAAGAGATCATCCTGCGGAACGGCGCGGCGCTCCTGCATCAGGGCGTTCATATAGAGGCTCAAGGCCTCCGAGCAGCGGGTCATCTCAGCGGTCTGGGCCTCGTTACGGACCGGATTGAGGGACTGGATGATGCCCTCGGACCAGGTGCGGAATTCGGCGAGCATCCCGTGCTCGACACCCAATATGGCGGCGATCACATCAATCGGGATCGGCAGGGCGAAATCGGCCATCAGGTCGAAGGATTTGCGATCCCCGATCCGGTTCAGCGTCTCCTCGACAATCCGCTCGACCTCGGGCCGGAACTTGGCGACCCGCTTATAGAGGGCCTGAGCCAGAGGACCGCGCACCCGGGCATGGTCGGGATTGTCCATGGTCAGGATCGACTGGCGAGGCGGACCCTTGATCGGGTCAACAGGCTGAGTCAGGGCCCGCCGGGTCAGCACCGCCGCCTCTTCGGCATGCTCGGCCCCGCGCCAAAGGGTCAGGTCAGTGACGATGGCCCGCACATCCTCGTGCTTGCTGATGAAGAAGACGCCCGCCATGTCATCGCGCATGACCGGATGCTCGGTGCGTAGCTTGTTGAGGATGGCATACGGATCGGCCCGGAACTCCGGATTGAGCGGCGTCAGGGTCAAGACGAGCGGCGGTGCATCATCAGCCATAGCAATATCTCCCAAGCGCGTCTCAAGGCGAGCCGTTCATGGGAGACTATATGGGAAATCAAGCCCCAAACAAAAGGCCTAACGCGCGTGCGCAAACCGCGTCACCTCGCGCGATCCGCGAGCACACCCTTAGCACCCTAACGTTGCTTTCTCGCTGATTTTTAAATTTCAAATTTCTGTCGCCAAGACGTCATCAA
>CAISGS010000214.1 GCA_903884915.1 uncultured Caulobacteraceae bacterium
CCTAAACCAACTGGTCAATCCAGACGCTGAACTGCGCCCCCTGCCTTCAATCATCGCCGACAAGACCTGCGGTCTCTTTGCCACCATCGCGACCCTGGCAGCCCTGCGTCACAAGGAACAGACAGGCGAGGGGCAATATGTGGCCGTGCCGATGCTGGAAACCTTCACCGGCTTCTTGATGGCCGAGCATCTCTATAATCAGACCTTCGTGCCGCCGACCGGCAACTATGGCCACACCACCACCATCACCCCCTATCGCAAGCCCTATGCGACCAAGGACGGGTTCATGACGGTTCTGCCGGCCAACAATATCCAGTCGGCGCGGTTCATGGAATTGGGCGGTCTGCCCGGGGCCTATGAGAGCGAGCGCTTCCTGTCCAAGCAGGGCGGCAAGGCCCGCGTCGCTGAATATTACGCCATGATGGAAGATGCCTCTTTGACCTACAGCACCGAGACCTGGCTCGAACTGTGCGCGGCCAACTCGATCCCGGCCATGCGGGCCAACACCATCCACGATATTTTCGAGGACCCGCAGCTCAAAGAAACCCTGTTCGAAACCCGTGAACTGGAAACCGAAGGGGCCTACCGCGCCATGCGTCCGGGCCTGAGGTTCTCAAAGACGCCCGCCACCATCCGCCGCGAACCGCCTCAGATCGGGCGCGATACGGCAGAGGTTCTGGCCGAAGTGGGCCTAAAGGTTCCGACCCCTCAAGCGGGGTGACGGTGACGGCGCGCCAACATCAGATCGTTGTCGCGCCACTTGCCAAACCGGAAGAACAGGAAGGCCAGCAGGGCCGACGAGATGGTGCCGACCGGGAAACTCCACCAGATGGCCGACTCGCCAAGCCACCTTTGCATCAGCGACGCAAAGGGAACCCGGAACGCCCACATGGTCACGGCATAGATGATGGTCGGAGCCGCCGTCGCGCCATTGGCCCGCACCACCGCCGACAGACCAGAGGTCACGGCCAAAACGATCCAGCCCCAAATGGCGATCTGATTGATCTCCCGCGCCTTGGCCAAGGCCTCACCCCCTTCGGGCAAGAATAGGGTCAGGGGCAAGTCACCCAGTCCATGGATCAGAACCGCCGCAAATAGCGTCATGGATCCGGCGATCAGGCAGCCCTTGAGCGCAATCTCCTCAACCCGATCCCAGCGGCCTGCGCCGATATTCATCGCCGCCATAGCCGACATCGAGGCCGCCAAAGCCATGGAGGGCATCTGAACAAAGGCCCAAAGCTGCGCAGCACCGCTATAGGCCGCAGCCGTAATGGCGCCGTGGGAATTGACGATGGTCAGCAGCACGAAATAGGCGCCTTGCACGAACAGGGTCTCGGCCCCCATCGGCGCGCCACGCTTGACCAACATCATCAGCAAGGCGGGGTCAGGCTTCAAATAGCGAAGCTCGTCTCCCTTCAAGGCCATGACCATGTCCTTACGATAGATATGCAAGACCAAGGCGGTCAAAGCGACGAGATTGGCAATCAAACTGCCCAGCGGCACACCGGCAATGCCGAACCTCGGCAAACCAAAGGGACCGGTCAGCAGGATTGGCGATAGAACCAGATTCAATCCGATCCAGACCAAGGTGAAGCGGAAGGGTGTCTTGGCGTCGCCGCTGCCGCGCATCAGCATCATCAAGAAGATGTAGGTGAAAATGCTGGGCATGGTCAGGCAGGTGATGCGCAGATAGGTGATGGCGTCCGACACGGACGGCGCGGGCATGCGGATCAGGTGCACAATAGACGGTGCAAGCAGCCAGCCTGCGAGCGCAATGACGCAAGACACACCGATGATGAAGCTAATGGAGGTGCCGACGATCTGTTTGATGGCTTGAATGTCGCCCGCGCCGCGCGACTGGCCCACGGCGATACCCGCTGCGCCAGAAACACCCATGACAATGCCCATCATCATGAACATGAATACATTGGCATTGACCACCGCGGTCAGGGCACCGGGGCCAAGCGTATGGCTGACCAAAATAGCGCCCCAAGTGCCCGACAGAGATTGCAGGAAATTGGTCGTCAAAAGCGGCAGGGCAAAGACCAGCAGGGTCTTACCAATCGGACCTTCCAACAGGTGGCTACGGTCTGGTCCTATAGCCTCCGTCGACAGAGGCTCGATGATGGTCTTGTCTGAGTCTGACACGGGTCTCACGGGTCCTCTTGGCGCTCTGAGTGCTGATGGCACTGAGACCTACCCTTTACATGTTTAACTATCGGACGATTCGAACGGCTGCCGAGCCTTTTAAGCTGAAAATATAAGGCAAATTGCCGCGCCAGAGTCCGATCGACCCTTCCAAACCCCATCTATCTAGGGCATTAGCCCCCTAGCGTTGAACAGACTGCAAAGACAATGACGGATAAGCCTCGCCGCCCTACCCTAAGCTTGAAGAATCCACCGCCTCCCAAGCCGGTGCCCGAGCCTGTGATTGCGCCTGTGGCTGCGCCAAAGCCTTTCGCCTTTTCGCCTCGTCCCAGCAGAGCGCCCAAGCGGGAGGCTCCGGCCCCTGTGGTCTATGGATGGCGCTGCAAGCCCTGCGGCACCGGCTTCAATGTGCCGACCGATCTGGCCGAAGACGAGTCCGTTCGCTGCCCGGCCTGCAATGCGCGGCTTGGCCTGCTGAAAGACTTTCAGGGCGACGAACCCAATCTGGCCAAGGTCCGCGCCCGCAAGATCTAGCGCCGCTTTTAAACTCAACCGCCCTTTAAAGGTTCTGACATGACCCTGCGCAAACTTGGCCGATCTGACATTTCTGTTGCCCCGATGGCCTTTGGCGGCAACGTCTTTGGCTGGACGGCGGACAAGGACATCTCTTTTGCCCTGCTCGATGGCTGCATCGATGCCGGGATCAGCCTGATCGACTCCGCCGACGTCTATTCGGCTTGGGTTCCGGGTCACAAAGGCGGCGAGTCCGAGACGGTCATCGGCGAATGGGTTGCGGCTCGCGGTGCCAGTGCGCGCCAGAAGCTGGTCATCGCCACCAAGGTCGCCAAACTACCAACCCGTCCGGGCCTATCGCGCGCCAACATCATGGCCGCCTGCGACGAGAGCCTGACGCGCCTGAAGGTCGATGTCATCGATCTCTATCAGGCCCACGAGGACGACACCAAAACGCCCCTCGAAGAGACCCTGCAAGCCTTTGCCGACCTGATCAAGGCCGGGAAG
>CAISGS010000215.1 GCA_903884915.1 uncultured Caulobacteraceae bacterium
AGCGCACTGACTTGATGGCACCTTCCATGGCGATGATCCGCGAAAGGCCCATGACCCCCAGCTTGGCGGCGGCATAGTTGGCTTGGCCGATATTGCCAATCAGGCCCGAGGTCGAGGTGAAGAGGACATAGGAGCCTTCACCCTGATTGCGGAAATGCTCGACCGTGGCGCGGGTGACATTGAAGGCGCCGCGCAGATGGACCTCGATGACCGCGTCCCAGTCCTCTTCGGTCATCTTGTGGAACATGCCGTCCCGCAAGATACCGGCCGGATTGACCACGGAATGGAGGCCGCCAAAAACATCCATGGCCTGCTCGACCATGGCCTTGACGCCGTTCATCGAGCTGACGCTATCGGAGTTGGAGACCGCTTGACCGCCTGCCGCGCGGATCTCAGCGGCAACCTCTTCGGCAGGCCCTGCAGAGCCGAGATCATCGCCGCCGACCGAGGCTCCCAGATCGTTGACGACAACGCTCGCGCCCTCTTGCGCCGCCAATAGCGCACATTCACGGCCAATGCCGCGTCCGCCGCCCGTGACCAGAACGACCTTACCGCTCAAAATGCCCATGTCTCTTCTCCCTTAGATCTGTTTTATTTGATTAGCTTTTAGGCGAGGCGGTCGGTCTTGCGCAAGGCGGGGAACCAACTGGCCCACAGGCCTGTGACGATGATCGCGCCGACCCCGCCAAAGACAGCCGCGCCGATGGGGCCGAGCAGGCGCGCGGCGACACCGCTTTCAAACTCGCCCAGTTCGTTGGAGGCTCCGATGAACAGGCCCGACACGGCCGAGACCCGTCCACGCATGACGTCTGGCGTCACGATCTGAACGAGGGTCTGGCGGATATAGACCGAGACCATGTCAGCTGCGCCCAGAACGGCCAGAGCCGCGACCGAAAGCCACAAGAGCTTGGACAGGCCAAAGACGATGGTCGCTAGGCCAAAGATGGCGACGGATGCGAACATGAACAGGCCCGCTCGCCGCCGGATACTGACAAAGGCTAGCAGGATCGCGACCGCCGACGCCCCGATGGCGGGAGCTGTCCGCAAGATGCCAAAGCCCTCTGCGCCGACATGCAAAATATCCTTGGCATAGACGGGCAGCAACGCCGTCGCCCCGCCGAGCAGGACAGCGAATAGGTCTAGGGAAATGGCCCCAAGGACGATCTTGTTGGTCCAGACATAGACTAGGCCCTCCTTGATCAGTTCGGCGCGGGATCCGGGCTGCAGAGCAGGTTTGGTTTCGGCGCGGATGAAGGCCAGGAATAGGATGGACAGGACAAACAGGACCAAGGCTCCCGCATAGGCGGTTTGCGCGGATACCGCGCAGAGGAGGCCGCCCATTGCGGGCCCAAAGATCGAGGCGCTTTGCCAAGCCAACGAGTTCCAAGCCACCGCCTTGGGCAGGAGCTCGCGCGGGACCAGCATCGGACCCATCGCTCCGCTGGCCGGATTCAAGAAGGCTCGTGCGCCGCCAAAGACGAGGGCAATGGCAATGATCGGCCAAAGCTGCGGATGACCGGCCCGTGCGAGCAGCAGAAGGCCACCGGCGCACAGTACCTCGACCGTCAGCGAAATGATCATGATCAGGCGCCGGTCGTGCCGATCTGCGGTCTCGCCGGCATTTAGGGTCAGGGCAAGCAGGGCGGCAAACTGGGCCAGGCCGATCATACCAACGATGAAGGCGGCCTCGCGAACGCCGGAGGTCAGCCGCGCAAGGGCATAGACCTGCCAAGCGATCGCAACGGCTTGGATTTGAACGGCGAGGACAGAGGTGAACTTTGCGGCCCAAAACAGCATATAGGGCCGATGACGCAGAAGGGCTGCGGTTTCATTCAGGGGCGGCGCGGGCGGGTTGTCTGTCTGATCCATTTGAGCGTCAGTTTGGACCAGCCATGTCGCGCACACAAACCCGGACTTGGGTCTAAGGGGTCCGGTGAGGTGTTTTTTTGTTTTGATTGCCGAGGGGAACTGGGCCATTGGTGCCGCCGCCCTGCCCAATGCGCTCTTCAATCAGCGCAATTCTCTGGACAGGTTCGGGAAGGACTAAGGATTGATGTCAGAGGATAGGGGCCTGCAGATCGTCGGTGAACAGCCCAGCGATCATGCCGCCGTTGAGGCGCTGGTGGCCAAGGCTTTCGGG
>CAISGS010000216.1 GCA_903884915.1 uncultured Caulobacteraceae bacterium
CATGCGCCGCGCGGTGGAAGAGCTCAACAAGCGTCCGCAGCTGCGCCGTGACGTATTTATGCGCGGCGATCCGCAGGCGGTGAAGATTGTCTCGCACAGCCGCCTGACCGGCGAGCTTTACGAACTGGTTCAGGCCTATGTCGAACAGCGCCGCCGCGAGGTGGTGCGCTATTATCATCCCCGCGCGCCTCAGGCCTATCCGTTGGACGATGCGCGGGTGCGTCTGCGTCACAAGTTGCCAGAACTGACCGGCTGGACCTCGCTTGAGGATGTCGCGCCCCATAGCG
Organism: uncultured Caulobacteraceae bacterium; assembly: GCA_903884915.1. Classification (GTDB taxonomy): domain Bacteria; phylum Pseudomonadota; class Alphaproteobacteria; order Caulobacterales; family Caulobacteraceae; genus CAISGS01. The sequence goes on from CAISGS010000216.1 coordinate 288, forward strand.
TGGATCTGGGACTAGAAGAGGGACCGAGCCGGGCCTCCTATGTGGCATCAACCCTGTCGGCTAGCCTCGAACTGGTCAAGGAAGGCGCGCTTGAGGCGCGTCAGATAGAGGCCTTTACCGAGGTCTATATTCGCGCCCGGGCCTCGGCACGGGTGGATGATCTGGTCGTCGATGAGGCGCAAGCATGAGTGATTTTGAAACCACGGAACGCTCGGTCGAGGCCCTGTTATTTGCCGCCGCTGAGCCCCTGTCGGCCAGTGACTTGGCGCGCCGCCTGCCCGATGGGGCGGATGTCGGGCGCGCACTGATGGCGCTTAAGCAACGCTATGTCGGGCGCGGTATCGAACTGGCCTGCGTCGCCGATCGCTGGCGGTTTCAGACGGCGGAAGATCTGTCCTATCTGATGACCGAAGAGCGTGAAGAGCCGCGTCGTCTGTCACGGGCGGCGCAAGAGACCCTCGCCATCATCGCCTACCACCAACCCGTCACCCGCGCCGAGATCGAACAGATCCGAGGTGTTCAGGCCAGCCGAGGCACGCTGGATGTGCTGCTCGAACTGGGCATGGTGCGGTTGAGGGGGCGAAGGCGCTCTCCGGGCCGGCCGGTGACCTATGGCACCTCTGATCTCTTCCTTGAGCATTATGGCTTGGCCAGTCTCGCGGACCTTCCCGGCGCGGCGGACATGAAGGCTCTGGGTCTGCTGGGCATGGATCTACCGCAAGACTTCCACGTACCCGACCCCAGCGGCGGCGGTGATGGCGACGAGGATCCCTTGGATGCCGAGGACAGCCCCGAATTCCATCAGGACTTCCTGCTCGAAGGCTAGGCCCCGCTATAGTCGTTGCGGCTTTCGCGCCTGCCAATATCGGTGACGGGGTGGCGCAGGCGCTGGAGGGCGGCCTTCATGGCGACATAGCCCGCGCTGACGGCCGGATCGAAGGCTTCCCAATCGCGGATATCGATCCCGGCAAGGTTGGGGACCACCAGCACGTCACTGGCTTCTCGGCTTGCGATCAGGTCCCGGCCGGTCGAAACGGTTCCGGCGCGCATCAGCAGGGCCACAATCGGTGGGCCTTGGCGCCATTCTCCAGACCAGAACCAACGCCACAGAGACGGGGGAGGGGCGACATCGGTTGCGCTCAGACCTCGCGCACGGGAGACGTCGACCGCAACGATTGGCCCTCGGTGCATGTTGCGCAGAACGTCGGCGGGCAGGTTCTTCATCACCCCGCCATCGACCAGAACATTGTCGCCGTCATTCACCGGCGGCAAGATGCCCGGCAAGGAGAGGGAGGCGCGTAAGGACCATCTCAGCTGGCCACGGGCATGGAGTTGGTAGGTCCCCAACGTCAAGTTGGACGAGATGCAGAAGAAGGGCAGCCACAGATCAGCGATCTGAAAATCCCCAAAATGCTCCTCAAGCCGCTCCTCCACCTTGAGGCCTCGGGTCATGGCGATCATCGGAAAGGCGATATCGTCTAGGGGGCTGGATTCGACAAAGGCTTTGCGAATGCGCCAATCGATCTCGTCATCGTCCCAGCCCATGGCCAAGGCTGCGGCGATTACCGCGCCCATCGATGTGCCACAGACAAAATCAATCGGTGTGTCACTTTCTCTCAAGGCCTTGATCGCCCCGATATGGGCATAGGCCCTCGCGCCGCCGCCTGAGAGCACCAGACCCACGGCCATACCAGTGAAGAACCGCGCCATTCGAGCATAGTGATCGTCAGACCTGTCCTTGATATGGAACAGTTGAGCCGCTGGCAGGCGGTCCAGCCAAGCCTCGGATCCTGAAGGCAGCAGACAGTCAGCCGATTGGATCAAGATCAGGTCGATGAGGCGCTGTCGCAATAGGGGCTCTGGCAGAACAGTTGGGACGCAGTCCTCGGGCGAACCCGCGCCCTTGGCCATCAGGAACAGCCGGTCCACCTGACGGCCAACGACATTTTTCCAATAGGTCTCATGGGCTTCGGCGACATAGAGGATGAAGTCGTGGCCTTGCTCGGCGGTTGAAAACCACTCGGTCGATGAGCGTTCAGCCTCAACGCCCATGACGCAGATCGAATAGCCCAGTTGTCTGACCGCGTGGGCGATCTGTTCGACCTGCTCGCGGGCCTTGACCTCTTTAGTCATGCCATAGAAGCCAAAGACGCTGGGCGCACCCTGGGAGGCGCGGCTGGCCGTCTGCCGTGCGCGCTGGATCATTAACCGCGCCAACTGGACCATGATCTTGGCATCGTCTTCGGCGGCTTTGAAGAAGGCGGCGCGGGGCAGGGCGAGGATTTCACTGTCACGCAGGGCAACGACCTTGGCCGAATGGACGGTGCCGGAGATCATGGCCATCTCGCCCGCCGGTTCTCCCGGCCTGATCACCCCCAGAAAATGCGGGTCCATACCCTCATCTTGGCGAATGGCCCCAAGCCGTCCGGCCCGCAGAAAATAGATATGGTCCGCCTCTTCCCCCGCCTCATAGAGGGTTGAGCCTCCGGGCAAGGAGAAGGTCACCACGTCCAGAGCGAAACTGGACTCTAGGAACAGCCGCGAGAGCGCTGTGTCGGCCAGATGGTGGGGCAACTTCATAAGGGGCAGGCTAATGCCCCCTTGAGCGTTTGGCGAATGAGTTTTGCAAGTATGCTTGCCCAACTTGCGAGGCGCAGCCTAAGATCGACCGGTTCGAGAGCCTCAATCAAAGAAAAATAAGCCGAAATGAGCCGAATTATCTCCAAGATCGACCCGGGTTCTGCGGCATTTCAGGCCAATCACGCGCTCAATGAGGGCTTGGCTCAGGCGCTGCGAGCGCGAACCGATCAGGCGGCGCTCGGTGGCCCAGCCCAGGCACGTGAGCGTCACGTCTCGCGCGGCAAGCTCTTGCCCCGGCAGCGGGTTGAGCGGCTGCTAGATGTCGGCGCGCCCTTCCTCGAAATCGGGGCTCTTGCCGCCAACGGCATGTATGACGATGAGGCCCCAGCGGCCGGGATCATCACCGGCATTGGACGGGTCAGTGGCAGAGAAGTCATGATCGTCGCCAACGATGCGACCGTCAAAGGCGGCGCCTACTTCCCGATCACCGTCAAAAAGCACCTGCGGGCCCAAGAGATCGCCGAGCAGAACCGTCTGCCTTGCATCTATCTGGTCGATTCTGGCGGGGCGAACCTGCCGCATCAGGCCGAGGTCTTTCCGGATCGTGACCATTTTGGCCGCATCTTCTTCAATCAGGCCCGCATGAGCGCCCAAGGCATCGCCCAGATCGCCTGCGTCATGGGCTCCTGTACGGCGGGTGGGGCCTATGTGCCCGCCATGAGTGATGAGTCCGTCATTGTGCGCGGGCAGGGCACGATCTTTTTGGGTGGTCCGCCGCTGGTCAAGGCCGCGACGGGCGAAATCATATCCGCCGAAGATCTGGGCGGTGCCGATACCCACGGACGTCGCTCTGGCGTGGTTGATCACGTTGCCGATGATGATGAGCATGCCCTCGAGATCGTCCGCTCAATTGTCGCCAACCTGAACACGGTTAAGCGGGTTGAGATGGATGTGGCTGAGCCAAAGCCGCCGCGTCTGAATCCCGCCGAACTTTACGGCATCGTCCCAGCAGACGTGCGTGCGCCTTACGATGTGCGCGAGGCGATCGCCCGCATCGTCGATGACAGCCATTTTGACGAGTTCAAGCCCCTCTATGGCACGACCCTTGTGACGGGTTTTGCGCGGATCTGGGGCTATCCGGTCGCCATATTGGCCAATAATGGCGTGCTGTTCTCCGAAAGCGCTCTGAAAGCGGCCCACTTTATCGAGTTGGCCTGTAAGCGCGGCATACCCTTGGTCTTCTTGCAAAACATCTCTGGCTTCATGGTCGGCGGGAAGTACGAGGCGGGCGGTATCGCCAAGGACGGGGCCAAGATGGTGACGGCGGTGGCCAGCGCCAATGTCCCGAAATTCACGGTCCTGATCGGCGGCAGCTTTGGCGCAGGCAATTACGGCATGTGTGGCCGCGCCTACAGCCCGCGCTTCCTGTTCAGTTGGCCCAATAGCCGTATCAGCGTTATGGGCGGCGAGCAGGCGGCAAGCGTTCTGGCCACCATCAAGCGCGATGGCATGGAGGCCCGTGGCCAAGACTGGCCTGTGGAAGAGGAGGCCAACTTCAAGGTTCCTATCCGCGAACGCTATGAGGATGAGGGCAATCCCTATTTTGCCACAGCGCGTCTTTGGGACGATGGGGTTATTGATCCAGCCCAGACCCGCGATGTGTTGGGACTGGCCATCAGTGCGAGCCTGAATGCCCCCATCGAAGAGACGCGGTTCGGTGTCTTTAGAATGTAGGCCGTCCGGCGCGGACAGTGTTTTCTCGAGGGCGTCTCCAAGCCCTCATCTGCTTAAAGGAATTTGTTCATGACCGACTCCATCGCCTCACCGCTCGTTATTGAACCGGGCGAGGCCAAGATTGGCGGGTCCGTGATTTTGGAGGCCTCGCCCTCCGGTGTGGCGGTGGTTCTGATCAATCGCGCCCACCGCAAAAATGCCTTCGATGCTGAGACCATTGCTGAACTGACTGAAGCCTTTGAGGCGCTGCATGGGGCCGATCATATCCGCGTGGTATTTTTGCGCGGCGCTGGCGGGAGCTTCAGCGCGGGCGCCGATTTGGAATGGATGGCCTCAGCTGTCGACTGGTCGGAGGACGACAATCGCGCCGATGCTATGGGGCTGGCCCGGATGCTCAAGGCCTTGCATGATGTCCCCGCCCTGACGGTGGCGCTGGTCGAGGGCTCAGCCTTTGGCGGCGGTGCTGGACTTGTGGCGGCCTGTGACAC
>CAISGS010000217.1 GCA_903884915.1 uncultured Caulobacteraceae bacterium
GAGGGTTGGGTGAGGGGGTCAACCGCACTCTATCCAACGTCTTTCCTACCCCTCCAAAACCTCCACCCGCCGCAGCAAGGCCTCCATCGATCGGTCGCGCAGGCCATCGGCCTGAAGGTGGCCCACAAGGTCAGAGAGGTAGTCTATATTGCGGCCCGACAGACCCTTGGCACCCGCGATCAGTTGCGCCTGTTGCTCGAGGCTCAGATGCCCCGCCCACTGGGCATGTTGGCGGTCGGAGAGATAGACAAGCGCCGAGGCCTTGGTGCCATCATCGAGCCGCACCTTGGCCCAAGCTTCGAAATAGGTCTCGGTCGGCTGTTCGCGCTCTTGCAGATAGGCATAGGTCTGGGCCCAGTCCGCAGCGGCCACGCGAAAGGCCGCGCCCCGCACCGCACCACCGGGCGCAAGGCCTAGAACCAGACCCGGACGCTCATAGGTGCCGCGATGGTGAACCGAATAGATGCAAAAGGCGCGACGACGGCCATGGAGAATGGCGGCTCTTCGCTCTACAAAGGCAAAACCCGGGCGCCACATCAATGAGCCATAGCCAAAGACCCAGCGATCGCCCTGATCCTCTAAAGCCATCTGTTTAATCACCTTAACCCCGTAAGACATTCAGGCTGACCATGCCCGACCAAGACGCCCCTCGCAAACCCCCTCGCCGCATTTGGCTGGTGGCCCCCTATATTTTGGTCGCCCTCGCCTTTCTCGGCTGGAGCGCAGGATGGATGGTGCTCAAGGGGCAGATGGAAACGCATATGGACCAGGCCACCGCCGATCTGCGCAAGGCGGGCTTCGAGGTCGCTTGGAAAGAGCGCAAGGTCGCGGGCTATCCCTTCCGGTTCTATGTCACCCTGACCGAGGCGCGATTGCGTGAGCCGTCAGGCTGGGCGCTGGATATGCCCGTCCTCAAGGCCGAGGCCAGCGCCTTCAACACAAAACATTGGATGATCGTGGCCAACGACGGTGCCGTCCTCACGCGCCCCGTGTCTGGCGGCCTGCGCGTCAGCGGCAAGGCCTTGCGAGCCAGCTTTGTGGCCACGGACGCCCCCCTGCCCCGGATCGCGGTCGAGGGGGTTCAACTGATCTTCACGCCCGAACCCGGCGCGCGGCCCTTTGCGCTCAGCAAGGCCGAGAAGCTAGAATTTCATCTGGTCCCCGGCGGTAAGGATGAGGCCGCGCTGCTGTTTCGCATTGATGGCGGTAAGGCGGCTGCGGGCGGTCTGACGGCGCGTCTGGCGGGCGACAAGCCAGTCTCGGTGCTCTGGGACTCGCTCCTCAGCCAACGCGACGCCCTGACCGGTCCAGACTGGCCTCAGGCGGTGCGGCACTGGACCGGTGCTGGCGGGACCATGACCCTGCGCAAGGGCGGCCTGACCCTTGGCGATACCAGCCTTGGCATGGGCTCTGGCAGCCTGACGGTCGGGGTCGATGGACGCTTGCGTGGCAGCCTCGATGCCCAACTGACGAGAGGCTCGGGGGCCCTTCTGGCCATGGGCGAGACCGGTTTGATTGAGCCCAATGGCGCTCAGATCGCCGCTGCCGTGGTTCAAGCCCGCGAACTGACGAGCGACGGTAAGTCTGCTCAGGCGACCATCAGCTTTGAGGCCGGGCGCACGACGCTGGGTCCCGTCGCCATCGGTCCAGCCCCCAAGGTCTATTGATATGAGCGACGAACAGGCCAGCGCCCGGGCGCGCATCGACCAGATCGACGAGGCCCTTCTTAGCCTGATCGACGAGCGCGCCGGTCTGGCCATTAGCGCTGGAATGGGCGCTGATCCGGGACTTGAGGCCCTCGCCCTTCGCCGTCTCTTGGCTTTGCCGCGCGCCTCCGTCCACCGGCTCCTGATCGTACGGGTCTGGCGCGAGTTGATGGCCGATGGGGTCCAAAGACAGGTCCCGCGCCATCTCAGCGTCTGGGGCGGCAAGGAGCCGCTGCGCACCGCCGAACTGGCCCGCCATCGCTTTGGCAGCAGCGTCTCCCTGACCATGACCGCCAAGGCTGAGGATGCATTGGCCGCAGCCCGCACACCGGGCGGTATCGGCATATTGTCCCTGTCCGGCGATCATCCCTGGTGGCTGCGTCTATTGGCAGAACCGACATTGCACGTCTTTGCTGCCCTGCCAGACATGGCGGTCCACGGCCCCTTGACCGCGCTGGCGGTTGGGCAGGTCGCCGCCGAGCCAACCGGCGGTGATGAGACCTACTTTGTGACCGATGCAGCGGGCTCTGCTGCTGCGGTGCAAGAGGTGCTCGCCAAGGATGGCGTGGCGGCGGAACTGGTCGCGCAGGCTGGCGGGTTCAAACTCTTTGCCCTTGCCGGGTTCTATCAGCGCGATGATGCCCGTCTGGCAAAGGGTCCGGGGCGGCTGTTCGGCGTCATAGGCGCTAGCCCCACCGCGCTCGACGTGTAAAAAAGCACCATCCCACCGCCCCCTAAAGGCCTCGACACCATGACCTCGACCCCTCGCGACGCCTCCCGCCCGACCCCCAAGGCCGGCATTTTGGATATTACGGCCTACAAGCCCGGCCGCGCCAATGCCGAGGGCGTCAAGGACCCGGTCAAGCTGTCGGCCAATGAAAATATCCTCGGCAGCAGCCCCAAGGCCCGCGAGGCCTTTGTCGAAGGGTCCATGAAGCTGCATCTCTATCCGGATGGCCGCGCCAATGGTCTGCGCGCCGCGATTGCCGAGCGCTATGATCTGGACTCCGACCGCCTAACCTTTGGCTGTGGCTCGGACGAGATCTTTGCCCTGCTCAATCAGGTCTATCTGGAGCCCGGCGATAATATCGTGCAGGGCGAATATGGCTTTGCCGCCTTTGCCATCGGCGCGCGGGCCTGTCAGGGCGAGGTGCGCTTTGCCAAGGAACCGGACCTTCGTATCGATGTGGCCGAGGTTCTGGCCTGTGTCGACGAGCGCACGCGCCTCGTCTTCATCGCCAACCCGTCTAACCCGACGGGCACCTGGCTGACCGCCGAAGAGATTGGGGCCCTGCATGCGGGTCTGCCCAGCAGCGTGCTGCTGGTGCTCGACGGGGCCTATGCCGAGTTCGCCACCGATCCGGCCTTTAGCGATGGGCTGGACCTGGCCCGCACGGCACCGAACGTGATTGTCACCCGCACCTTTTCCAAGATCCACGGCCTCGGCTCGCTGCGGGTCGGTTGGGGCTACGCGGCCAGCCCGATCATCGAGGCGCTGGAACGTATCCGTCCGCCCTTCAACACCACCATTGCCGGGCAAGAGGCGGCGATCGCGGCCCTGCACGATGATGATTTCCAAAAGGCCTCCATCGCCCATATCGAGCAGTGGCGGCCTTGGCTGTTTCAACAGTTTGGCGGGTTGGGTCTTGAGTGCACCCCCTCTGCCACCAACTTCCTGCTGGTCAGGTTTCCCGAGACCCCCGGCAAGACCGCTATTGAGGCCGAAGCCTTTTTGGCCTCACGCGGGCTTCTCGTTCGCGGCGTGGCAGGCTATGGGCTGCCGCTCTATCTGCGCATCACCATCGGTCTAGAACAGCATAACCGGGCCCTGATCGAGGCGCTGACCGATTTTATGAACGCCTAAAGGGGTAAGGCTATGGCTGGACCGCAATTCGAACGCATCGCTGTCATCGGCTGCGGCCTGATCGGCTCGTCGTTGGTTCGGGCTGTGCGCGCCTATGGCGCGGCGGGGTCTATCTCTGTCTATGACCTTAGCCCCGTCGTGCGCGAGCGCGTGGCGACCTTGGGGATCGCCGATCTGGTCACAGACGATATTGCCAAGGCCGTCGAGGGTGCAGATCTGGTGGTCTTTGCCGCCCCGCCCATGGCCATTGCTGAGGCCGCCGCGCTGGCCGCGCCGCACTATCGGGCTGGAGCCATCATCTCCGATGTCGGCTCGGTCAAGGGCACGATGGCGGAGGTTCTCGCCGCTGGCGCGCCGGACAATGTCTTTATCATACCCGGCCACCCCATCGCCGGAACCGAGCAGTCGGGGCCAGATGCGGGCTTTGCGGAGCTATTTGACGGGCGCTGGGTGATCTTGACCCCGGTCAGCGATCAAAATGAGGCCTATGCCGTGGCCGTGGCCAATCTTTCGGCCTTTTGGCGGATGCTTGGGGCTCAGGTCGAACTGATGGAGGCTCGCCATCACGACATGGTGCTGGCCGTGACCAGCCACCTGCCCCACCTGATCGCCTATAATATCGTTGGCACCGCCGCGGACCTTGAAGAGGTCACCCAGTCTGAGGTGATGAAATTCTCGGCCGGTGGCTTTCGCGATTTTACCCGCATCGCCGCGTCGGACCCGGTCATGTGGCGCGATGTCTTCATCCTGAACAAGGATGCGGTCCTTGAGGTTCTGGGCCGGTTCACCGAGGACCTTCAGGCCCTGTCGCGCGCCATCCGCTGGGGTGAGGCCGATAAGCTCCAAGAGCTGTTCACGCGGACCCGCGAGATCCGCAGAGGCCTGATCGCTCTGGGCCAAGAAGACCCAACCCCGAACTTTGGCCGCAACAAACCGAAGGTCTGAGGCCTAGGGATAGAGCCGCTGGGTCGTCCAACCCTGCGCCACCTTGCCGAATACCAACCGCTCATGCAGGCGAAAGGGCCGGTCGCGCCAAAACTCGATAGACTGGGGCTCTAGCCGAAAGCCGGACCAGTGCGGTGGGCGCGGCACCTTGCCAAGACCAAAGGCAAGGCCCTGCTCAATGACCTTCTTTTCAAGCGCAAACCGATCGGCCAAGGGCTGTGACTGATCCGACGCCCAGGCTCCGATCTGGCTGGCCCGCGCACGGGTGGCGAAATAGGCATCGGCCTCAGCATCCGTCACCGGCGTGACAGGCCCACGCACGCGAACCTGACGGCGCAGAGATTTCCAGTGGAACAGCAAGGCCGCCTTAGGGTTCGATGCCAGTTCGCGGCCCTTGGCACTGGTCAGGTTGGTGTAGAAGACAAAGCCGCCCGCATCGACATCCTTTAAAAGGACCATCCGCACATCCGGCAGGCCCTCAGCATCGACCGTCGCCAAGGCCATGGCATTGGGATCATTGACCTCTGAAGCCTTGGCCGCTTCCAGCCATTCGCCGAACAGGGCGATGGGGTCGGCCTTGTCATTCAAGGGCGGACCCGCCTTTTCAGCAGCGGCTTCATAGTCGGCCTCGGTCGGAGAGGCGGGGATCAGGTCTGACTGGCTCATGACTGGAATATAGGCGGGTTTTGCCTAAGACAAAGCCGCTTAACCGCTCGTTGACCAACTTGTCGCAATGATGGGCCGATGGGGTCTGAAAACCAAAGGCTTGAGGCGCAGCGGGCGCTCGCGACACTGGGTCTGGCGTCAGGCGCTGGTCTAGAAGAGGTGCGCCGTGCGTTCCGAGGCCGGGTCATGGCCGACCATCCCGACCGCCCCGGCGGGGATGCTCAACGCTTCAATGAGGCCCTGCAGGCCTACCGGCTCCTACAGGCGAAGTTCCAAGCTGCGGGCGTGAGCGCTAAGGCCACCGCTCCTACCCCACCCGTCATCGTAACCATCACCCCAAAAGAGGCCTTTACCGGTGGCGAGCGGCGCCTGCCCTCACCCAGCCAACCCGACCGCGTGGTGACCCTTCCGGCAGGCCTTCGCGATGGCGCCCGGCTTCGGGTCGGCGATGATGTCTATGAGGTCCATATCCGCAATCGCAGCGAACTGCGGGCTGAAGGCGATGACCTGCACTTGACGGTCAATGCGCCGTCCGACCTCATGCACAATGGCGGCCGTCTGGCGATCCAGACCCCGGCGGGCCCTAGGCACATCTATGTGGCCCGCCAGTCAGGTCCGGTCATCTGTCTGAATGGCCTAGGCCTGCCCGCCACCCGCAGCCACGCGCGCGGTAGCCTCTATGTCCACCTGTTCGCCAATCGCGACCGGCCCGCAGACCTTGTCGCCTCACCCAACCCGGGCACCCCCGCCCAAGAAAAACGCCGCCGCTTCGCCA
>CAISGS010000218.1 GCA_903884915.1 uncultured Caulobacteraceae bacterium
GAGGAGAGAGAGGGGATGTAACCCCCTACCCCGGCTTCGCCGGTACTTCCCCCAAAGGGGGAAGATTTGCCGTCCCAGTTCTTCCCCCTCTGGGGGAAGTGGCGCGCAGCGACGAAGGGGGTCTTGTTATTCTTCACCCTACTGCGCCGTCCAGCCGCCATCGATGGACAGGCCTGCGCCATTGACCGATGCGCCAAGGTCACTGGCCAGATAGAGCAGCATTCCGGCCAGTTCGCTAAACTGGACGAACTTTTTGGTCGGCTGGGCAGCGAGGATCACGTCGCGCATGACCTGGTCCTCGCTGATCCCGCGCGCCTTGGCCTGATCGGCGATCTGGGCCTCGACCAAGGGGGTCTTTACATAGCCCGGGCAGATGGCGTTGCAGGTGATGCCGAAGGTTGCCCCTTCCAAGGCCACCGTCTTGGTTAGGCCCAGAACGCCATGTTTGGCCGCGACATAGGCCCCCTTAAAGGGCGAAGCGACCAGAGCATGGGCCGAGGCAATATTGATGATCCGGCCGCGACCTTGCGCCTTCATGATCGGCACAGCCGCGCGGATGGCATGGAAGACGCTGGTCAGGTTGATGGCGATGATCTGATCCCACTTGTCGATGGGAAAGTCTTCAATCGGTGAGACATGCTGGATCCCAGCATTATTGACCAAAATATCCAGCCGCCCGAACTGGTCCTTGGCAAAGGCAACCATGGCCGCGATCTCGTCAGGCTTAGTCATATCGGCCGGATGGTAGGCGACGGCGACGCCATGGCGGGCCTCAAGCGCGGCGCGGGTGGCTTCAATAGCGGCGCGATCACCCAGACCATTGATCACCAGTTTGGCCCCCTGCTCGGCCAAGGCATCGGCCATAGCCAGCCCAATACCGCTCGTCGAGCCGGTGACGATGGCCACTTGCCCCGCCAATGAGAGATTATAGGCCATGATCACCGCTCCAAGTTTATGTTGCAGTGCAGCATAGGCCCGGCCGGGCCATTAGACTAGGGCCGGCTCAAGGCTGCTTGCGGGTAAAGACCCATTCCTCAGCGGTAGATAGCGCCTGCTGGAAGCGATAGCCGCCGCTGGTAAAGTCCTTCAGGCCCTCGGCCCTGTCGATGCGGCCATCAATGGCAAACCGCGCCATCTGGCCCCGCGCCTTCTTGGCATAGAAGCCTAAGATCCGCAGCTTGCCGTCCTTCTCATCCTTGAAGGCGCAGTTAATGGTCTTGAGTTTCAACGCTTTGGCGTCCACGGCCCCGAAATATTCCTGACTGGCCAGATTGATTAGGCTCTGGTCGGCATGGCTATGGGCGGCCTCGTTCAGGGCCTTGGAGAGCCGGTCGCCCCAGAAGTCATAGAGGCTCGAGCCGCGCTTGGTCTTTAATCGCGTTCCCATCTCAAGCCGGTAAGGCTGAAGAGCGTCCAAGGGCCGCAATATGCCATAGAGGCCAGAGAGAATGCGCAGGTGATCCTGCGCCCAATCCAAACCACCACGATCCAGAGTTCGGGCCTGCAGGCCTTCATAGACATCACCGTCAAAGGCCATGGCTGCTTGCAATCCGTCTTCGCAGGCCGGGTCAAACGACTTGAACCGCTCGAAATTCAGATCGGCCAGCTTTTCAGAGATCGACATCATCGACCGCAGATCTTGGCGCGACAGTTTGACGGTCACCTTGGCCAGTTCGGCAATGTCGGCCTTGAGCTGCGGCGTGGTCAGGGGCACAGGCGCGCGGCCTTGATCGAGCGGCGTATAGTCTAACGACTTGGCAGGGGACAGAACGAGCAGCATGGGCGGCCTCATCAAGCCAGGGTTAGGAGGCAAATAGGGCGAATAGCGGCACAAAACCAGCTTTGAATCTCTGGCCAGTTTAAGCCGCTAGAAATGGACGCGGGGATTCATGATCCGTTTGGGGTCCAGCGCCAGTCGGATCGCACGTAGGGCCGCCACCTCGACCGGAGCCTTATAGCGCAGAGCCTCCGCCGACTTCATGGTGCCCAGACCATGTTCCGCCGAGATGGACCCCATCCGACGAGCCACAATATCATGAACGATCTGAGCGCCTTGATCGCGCAAGGCAGCGTGGGCCTCACCGTCATCGCCCTCAGGCACCAAGACATCATAATGGACATTGCCGTCGCCGACATGGCCAAAGGCCACCACCCGGCAGCCGGGCTGGAAGGCCTCGACCGCTGCTGTCGCCTCATCGATGAAATCGGCCACCTGCGAGACCGGCACCGAGACATCGTGCTTCCATGCGGCCCCTTCGGTCTTTTGCCCTGCCGACTGGTTCTCTCGGATCGCCCAAAAGGCCTTGGCTTGCGCGCCATCTTGGGCGATGGCGGCGTCGGTGATCAGGCCCTGTTCCAGCGCGAGGGCCAAGAGCCGCTCCAGCGCCGATTCCGCTGCCCCCGGCTCGCCGCTCGCCGTCTCGATCAGCACATACCAGGGATGAACCTCGGCGAGGGGCTCCCTCATGCCCGCAATATGCTTGAGGACAAAGCCAACGCCGCGCCTGCCCATCAGTTCAAAGGCCTCTACCCCGCCGCCGGTCTGTTCCTTGGCCAGGGCCAAAAGCGCAATGGCGGCATGGGGACTGTCTAGCGAGACCATCGCCGTGGCCCGGCTGGGCAGGATCGCAAAGAGCTTGAGGCTGGCCGCCGTGACAATTCCCAAGGTCCCTTCGGCACCGATCAACAACTGCTTGAGGTCATAGCCTGTATTGTCCTTGCGCAGCCGCTTCAACCCATTCCAGATCTGACCATCGGGCAGGACCGCTTCAAGACCCAAAACCAGATCGCGCATGGGGCCATAGCGCAGCACCGCCGTGCCGCCCGCATTGGTCGAGACCAGCCCGCCAATGGTCGCCGAGCCTTCGGACGCCAAGCTGAGTGGAAAATGCCGACCCTTGGCGGTGGCGGCCTCGTGCACAGCGGTCAGGGTCACACCCGCCTCAACGACGATCACATCGTCAAAGGTCTCGACCTCGCGGATCGCCTTCATCCGCTCGAGCGACAAGAGCACCTCGCCATCGGGGATCTGTCCCCCGACCAGCCCGGTATTGCCGCCTTGAGGGGTGATCGCCACGCCAGCCTCGGCACAGAGGGTCACGATCTGCGAGACCTCCTGCGTCGTGCGCGGCAAGAGCAGCAGCGGCGTATTGCCATGCCAGCGCCCGCGCCACTCAATCAGCTTAGGCGCCAATCGCTCAGGATCTTGGCTCCACCCGCCGTCGCCAACAATGGCCTTGAGGCGGGACAGGACGGGCTCTGGAACGGACTGGCTCATGGACCGAGTTTAGCGGTTCGGGGCGCGGGGGGCCAGAGGGTCTTGGATTGGCTCATCGGCAAGTGGATCTCCCCCTCACCCAACCCTCTCCCCCAAGGGGGCGAGGGC
>CAISGS010000219.1 GCA_903884915.1 uncultured Caulobacteraceae bacterium
AGGGCTTCTAGGTCGCGAGAACAGTCATACATGACCCGATAGATTGACGGATGGGCCTTGGCGAACTCGACATAGGCCACACCGATGGCGGCTACCCGCTCCATCGGCGGCGCGTCTTGATCGGTGGACTGGCGCATAAAGTCATAAAGCTGATCAAAGCCCTCTTCCGAGATGGCCAGCATCAACTCGCTCTTATCTTTGAAGTGATGATAGGGAGCCGCAGGGCTGACGCCCGCCTCGCGCGCAACCGCCCTCAGGGACAGGGCATTGGGGCCATCGCGCTCAAGCACGCGTGAGGCGGCCTCAAGCAGCGCCCGACGCAGATCGCCGTGATGGTAGGGCTTGGGGCCGGTGATCGGACAGTTCAACTTCATAGCCTCTTATACGCCGTGATCGGAAAATCGCAAAGTTCATCTTGACAATGTTTAGATCGAGGCTATCTAAGCAGTGTCTAGATTAGACGGCCCCCTCCCCGGGGCTGGGACATTAAGAGCAAGGAATATGAACATGACTCTCGCAAACTTGACCCGTTTTGAACGTGCAATCGATCGTACCGGCATGGTCGGCCTTCTGGCCCTCGGTGCTGCCGTGGCTTTGGCCTTTATCGCTGTCTAAACCTTGATGGGTTTCACCAAATGAGGCCTTGCGCTTGGCAAGGTCTTTCGATGTGGTGGGGGGCGTGAAAGCGCCCCTTTTCCATTGGCCCGACCCATCGCAAATCGCTGAAGCCCGCAAGGTGCTTGCAGCGATGGATCCAGCCATGGCGCGGATCGATGATCAAGTCACAGGGTTTGAATGGCCCAGACGGCCCGGCGGCTTTACCGGTCTGGTCAAGATGGTCGTGGGGCAGCAGGTCTCGGTGGCGGCTGCCGACTCGATCTGGAAGCGGTTCGAAACCGGCATGGGCCAGATCACTGCCAGCAGCATCTTGGCCAGTGACGAGGATCATCTGCGCAGCTTTGGCCTCTCGCGGCCCAAGGCGCGCTATGCCAGAGAAATCGCCTTGGCCCAGACCAGCGGGGCCATCGATTTCGAACAGTTGGATGGTCTCGACAGCGATGCGGCCATGGGCGCCCTGACCGCGATCAAGGGTGTCGGCCATTGGACGGCAACAACCTTCCTGATGTTCAGCCACGGCCATAGTGACCTCTTTCCCGCCGGTGATGTGATCTTGCAGGAGGCGGTGCGTCTCTTGGATGGAACCGAAAAAAGGCCCACGGAGAAGCAGGCCCACCTACGGGCGCAGGCTTGGCAGCCCTATCGCGGCATTGCGGCCATGGTTTTATGGCGTTTTCATAGCGCAGTTCGTCGCGGGGACGTTCTTATGGATTGACGGCGCGGTGAGTCGGGTCCGTCATAGACCTGTCGTCAAATCAGCGTTCACTGCTCCTGACACGCTGACAACCGGTGAGGAGATCCGTCTTCAGGTCCATCCCGATTTCCCTTTCTGCCCTGATCACGGGGTCTTGCGGCTTTGGCCGGGAGATCGGCTGATGCAGGCTGTCAAATCCCTCTCTTCGGGCTATCCGGCATTGGTGCTCAATGCGGATTTCCGGCCCCTTTCCTATTATCCCCTGTCGCTTTGGCCTTGGCAGGAGGTGATCAAGGCGGTGTTTCTGGATCGGGTCGATGTGGTCTCGACCTATGACCAGATCGTTCGCTCCCCGACCTTTGAGATGGCCCTGCCCAGCGTCATCGCGCTCAAGCAATATGTGCCTCAGGATCGCCCGCCGGTCTTTACCCGCTTCAACCTGTTCCTGCGCGACAGCTTTTCCTGCCAATATTGCGGTTCTGGCGAGGACCTGACCTTCGACCATGTGCAGCCTAGGTCGCGCGGCGGTAAGACCAGTTGGGACAATATCGTCACGGCCTGCTCGCCCTGTAACCTCTTCAAGGGTGGGCGAACCCCGCGCGAGGCAGGTATGGTCCCAGCCCGAAATCCTCGTCGGCCAACGCAATATGAGCTGCAAGATCGTGGCCGCCGCTTTCCGCCCGGCCACCTACATGAGAGTTGGTTGGACTATCTCTACTGGGATATCGAGCTGGAGGCCTAGGCGCGACTAGAGGGCAGGCTTGAACTTACCGATCAGCGTCTTGAGGGTGTCTTCTTCGACGGCATCAGCGGCGGCAGTCAAGCTGAACCACTGACGGGTGCGCTGTTCGCGCTCGGGCCAGTCGGCGAGTTCGACCCCCACCATCATCGGATAGACCTCAACCGTGCAGGTGATCACGTCACCGTCGGACAGGCGTTTGTCATAGTTGTAGGAGCCGATTAGCAATTTCGAGATTGAGCCCGTTACACCGGCCTCTTCGAAGGCCTCTAAGGCGGCGGCGGCGTGCGGCTTGCGGCCCCTCATCGGCCAGCCCTTCGGAATGACCCAACGTGCCGTTTCGCGAGACGAGACCAGCAGAATCTCAACTTCGGGCGAGGTCCGATAGGCCAAGGTCGCATATTGCCGCCGGGCCCGACGCTTCTTGGCGTGGGCCTTGGGTTTAGGCGGTGGCGCAGGCCGAGGATTCGTCGATAGGGTCATAGGATCCAAAGATCGCCAAGCCCTTGATTGGGCTTTTTGTATCCGAGTGGGGGCCGTCATTACGCTGATTTTTCATCCGAACACAGACATTTTTTACGCTGAGGCACAGCGCGATGATTAGGTCCAGTCGACCCAATAGTATTTGCGCCCTTGAGTAGTTTATGATTCTCTGTAATTCGAACGCTGAATGTGGTGTGCGACTTGGACGCAGGGGTGGGGACGTCTATGGGCAGGCTTGTGATTCTGATCACAGTCTTTTGTGTCTTTGCCGCCGTGACCTTCTGGTCGTTGCTCTATGTCGCTGAGCCGCTGATGTCGACGCAGACCGCAAGCGAGATGGATTCTCGGCCCGTCATGCGAACCTCGGCACCCTTGCCTTAGCCGCTAGCCTAAAAGGTCAGGGCCGATCCAATCCGGACCGATCGTCCTGGCATCGGCGCGACATCCTTTAGGAATGACACATGCTCACGCGCGGTCTCATCGGTGAGGTTGTGAGCGTCGACAAATAGCCGCCAAGACTTGCCCGCGACCGGCTTCCAGTGCGCCGTGACATTGACCAGATTGTAGCTATCGGTGGGCAGTTCGAACGCCGCCAAGTGCTGATCGGCCGCGCCGACATGGCGCAGTTCAAGCTCTGCGCTATAGGCCGTCGTCTGCCAGCTCATTTTGCTGGTGACCGAATAGGGTGGGATGCGGGCGGGCGCCCCTGCGTCCGTATCGCCGCGCACCAGATCTGAGCCCAGATTCAATTTCAAGCTTCGGTCACCATCGGTCCAAAGGTCGTAGCTGGCGTCCAGCTCGAAGCCGTGGAAATCCGCGCCGGTCTGGGTGAAGCGAAAGACGGGAAGGTCGTTCTGGACCTGACCTGTGGGGTTTTCTTCGATGAAGCCATTATAGTGGGCTCGGTAAAGATGACCCTCGAGGTGGGCGCGGTCGGTGGTGTAGCGCACCGTGGCTTCGATCGAGGTCACGATCTCGGACTTGAAGTCGGGATTGCCGATCTCATAGGTACTGGTGCCGCCGTGCGGACCATCGGCAAAGAGCTCGACCTCCGATGGCGCGCGGCCATTGCGGGCGAGGGACAGGGCATAGAAGAGCTGATCGTTCGGTTTCCAGAACAGGCCTAATGAGGCCGAGATATTGGTGAAGCTTTGCGTGCGGTCAGCCCTGGCCCAGTCCAGACCGCCCGATGAGGCGGCGTCGCTGGTTGGTCGGCCCGTCAGGTCTGCGGTGAATTTGCGCTGATCCAGTCGCGCGCCCAAATCCACGCCCCAGATGTCGCGGTCAAACCGCTGAAGGGTGAAGAGGCCCAGTTCCGACACCTCAACCGAGGGGACGAAGGCCTCATCGCCGATGGCTTGGAAATCTCGTTTTAGCGCTTGAAGGCCAATGGCCCCCTTGTGACCATTATGCTCGCGATGAACCAACTCGAACCGCGCTTCTGTACCCTTGGACAGGAAGCGCGTGCCGACCGCGCCATCATTGACGGCAATTTCGGCATGCTCATAGTCGGCGTGACCAATGGAGAATTGGATCTTGCTGAAGGTTTCCAGATCAAGCTCATGCTCGCCGCGCACATCTAGCCGCGTCTGTTTCAGATGCAGTTCCACCGGACCTTCGTCGGCGGGATCGATCGGGGCCGTGATCTGGGGGAAGGGCACGCCATAGGTCGTATCGGTGCGCTTGACCGAGGCTCCGATAAAACCACGCTCGCCGACATAGGAGGCACCCGCGCCATAGGCGTCCAGCTCAACGCTGCTGTTCAGCACCTTGCGGTCGGTGGCTGCGGTTAAGCCATCCTGCTTGGCCAGACGGTCGGAAACGGGATTGGACGGGACCTCATAGTCGCTGGAGCGGCGGGTGACCACGTCGGCGACGACCACGATGGGACCCATTCCGGTCTTGATCGAGCCAGAGACCGAACGGCCCTCATTTCCGGTTCCATAGGAGCCCGATAGGCGCCCTTCGATGGGGGCCTGTGGCTTGGTGCTGGGTACCCGGTCGTCGATAATATTGACCACCCCACCAATGCCTGAGCCGCCATAGGCCAAGGTCGAGGGGCCGCGCAGCACCTCAATGCGCGTGGCTTCGCCCGGATCGGAGGCCACAGCATGATCGGGCGACACCGAACTGGCATCCACCAGACCCACGCCATTTTGCAAGATCATGACGCGAGGCCCAGACAGACCGCGAATGACCGGGCGGCTGGCCCCAGGTCCAAAGAAGGTCGAACGTACCCCGGATAGGCCGTTCAAAACATCACCGAGGCCCGCAGGTGTTGCCATGTCCAGATCTTCACGGCTGATGACATTGACGCTGGTGGTCAGGGTTTGGAGAGAGACAGCATAGGGAGCGGCGGTGATGATCACGTCTGCCGGTTCATCAGCCTTGGTGGGGGCCGCGGCGTCGCTGACCCCATGGCCCAGACCGAGTGCCGCCGACGAGGCTAACAGCAGATTGCGGACCCATATCGCCATAACGGAACTCCAAATTCACCGGTCTCCATCATGTTATAATGTATCATTTTGAAAGGGCGATATTGAGATTTATCTGGAATCTGCGCGGGAATTGGGCAGTCTAGTCTGCTGTGGTGAAGCGGGAGTGGGCTTTGGGGCGTTTTGTTTGGTCGGTCTTGGCCCTTGTCTTGGTCTTGGTGACTTGGGTAGCGCCTCAGGCCTCGGCCCAAGCCTTGATGACGACTGAGACGCTGGACCTTACCCCGGTGCGTGACCCCCGCGACGGCAGCCATGGCCTGAGGGCCGAGCTGGATATTGCCGCGCCGATTTCCATCGTATGGGCGGTGCTTGCCGATTGCGACACGGCGCCTCAGCACGTGCCGGGCATGAAAAGCTGTAAGGTCCTCGAACAGGATCGCGCAGGGCTTTGGGATATCCGCGAACACAGGGTCAAGCTGCCTTGGTTTCCGCTGGTTCTGCGCAATGTGGTCCGGTCTGACTATGAGCCGCTAACGCGATTGCGCTATCAAAAGGCACGACCAGATGGGCAGAGGCTGGACGGGGAATGGCGCCTGACCCCCATCAATGGGGGCGCGGCCACCCATATTGTCTATGTCGGCTATCTGACCGGCGTCCTGCCGATCCCCGAACTGATCCTGAGGGCCTATGTTCGCGATGGGATAGAGGCGGTGCGGACCGAGAGCCTCAGCCGCGCCCGCCTCTTAACGCGCCCTAGTCTTCCTTAGGCGACAACAGAAAATGGCCCCTGAGCAGGGTGATGGGGTTGGCCCTCGTCTCTTGCCAAGCCTCGACATGGACATTGGCGATGCGCCGTCCAATCTTGCGGATCTCGGCGCGGGCATAGGTGGTCAGGGGCCGGGCCGAGCGCAGATATTCCACCGATATGTCGATCGGGCGCGGCTGGCGGGTCAGGCCCTGCATGATCGAGATCTGGGCCAGGGCCGTCATCTCCATAAAGGCCCCCAATACCCCGCCGTGGATAGCCGGAAGGGTCGGGTTACCAATCAGGTGGGGGGCAAAGGGCAAGATGGCGGTCATCTCATCGCCCGCCAATTCCGCCCTCATACCCAGATAGCGCGCATAGGGAATGCGGCTGAGCAGGGCGTCCAGTTGGTCGGAGGTGTCGCTCATGTTGAGGCCCCCTGACCAGAAGTGGCCTCTGGCGGATGGCCAGAGCCGCGACGCCCTGAATCTGAATTGATCATAAAGGCGGCTTGGGCCGTGGCGACCGGATCGTTCTTATCTTTGTCCCAAGCGCTGGCCCGAACAAAGGCGATGGAGCGGGTGACCTTGTAGCAGTGGGCTTCAGCAAAGACGCCAAGGCCCGGTTCGGCGGCGCGCATATAGTCGATGCGCAGGTCAAGGGTCGCGATGGGGGTCATGAAATCGATCGCCATCATGACCGCGTGACCGCAGACATGGTCGAGCAAGGCCGTTACCGCGCCGCCCGCAATGACGCCCGAATCCGGATCGCCGACCAGGTCGTCGCGAAAGGGCAACTTGAGCGTCGCCCACGCCTTTTGCGACGACACAAATTCAAAGCCGAGGGCCTGGGCGTGGGGTGACCAGTCGAAGCTGCCGCGCTCGCTGGGCTTGGGAAAGTCTGTTTCATTGCTCATCCGCCAAATCTACAGGCTCAGCTGTGCGGGGCAAGCCGTTCTGTCCCTCGCAGAGAGGCTTGATAATTTTCGTGGATGGTACAACTCTAGACCTATGAAAAAGCTCTCCTTCGCTGCGGCGCTCGTCACCCTCTGTTTTGGCCTTATGGTAGGAGGCCGGGTCTCTGCGGCCCCGGCCACCGAAACGGCGATGTTCGCAGGCGGCTGCTTTTGGTGCGTTGAGCACGACATGCAATCCATCCCCGGCGTGATCTCGGCGGAGTCTGGCTATACTGGCGGCAAAGAACCGAACCCGACCTATGAGTTGGTGTCCTCAGAGACCACCGGTCATTTCGAAAGCGTCAAGGTCACCTTTGACCCCAGCAAGATCAGCTATAGCCAACTGGTCGACCGGTTCTGGCGGCTGATTGATCCGACCGACGGCGGCGGGCAGTTCTGCGACCGGGGTCCATCCTATCGCACGGCGGTGTTTGTCAAGGATGCGGCCCAGCGCAAGGCCGCTGAAGATTCGCTCGCTCGCATTCAGGCCGGTCCGCTCAAGGGCCGGGCCGTGACCCCGATTCGCGATGCCGGCCCCTTTTGGCGCGCCGAGGGCTATCATCAGGACTATGCCGAGAAAAATCCCCTGCGCTACAACCTCTATCGCCAGGGCTGCGGTCGCGACGCGCGGCTTAGGGCGGTTTGGGGTGCGGCAGCCGGGCCCAAGTGACCCCATAATGCCGACCTGCCGCTGAATAATTGCAAAAATGTCACGCTCGTCGGTGTTGGTTCTTACCCAAACTCCAATTTCATCAAGCCGTCACTGATCCTTCGCAATCCGAAGCTACACCACCGAATTAACCGCGCCGCCAGAGTTGGTTGAGGGCGCTTGAGCATGATCAGGGGAACTTTTATGAAATCGGTCTTTCGCTCGTCTCTCCTCGCCTCGGCGGCGCTGAGCTTAATGGCGACCAGCGCGGTCTTCGCGCAGGAAACCACGTCCGCTGTTCACGGCACCGTCGTCGCTGGCAGCAAGGCTGTTGCCAACGCCTCTATCACGGCTATTCACAAGCCTTCGGGTACCCGTTCGGTGACGGTGTCAGCCTCGAACGGTAACTATGACCTGCGCGGCCTTCGCATCGGCGGTCCCTACGACATCCATATCGTGGCCCCTGGCTTTGCTGCCAAGGATTTGAATGGTGTCTTCTTGCAGGTGGGCGAAACCCTGAACCTCGACACCGACGTTGCCGCTGCCGATATCGCTGAGGTCGTGGTCACGGCTTCTGTGTCGAAGGATAAGGACAACGGCCCCAAGAAGGTCTTGGGCGTTCAAGAAATTGCCAAGGTCGTTAGCGTTAGCCGCGACCCCCGAGACCTGGCCCGTCGTGACATTCTTGTCTC
>CAISGS010000220.1 GCA_903884915.1 uncultured Caulobacteraceae bacterium
CAGCCTTGCATCAGAACTGCAGAAGTCTGCCATGTGGCGGTTGTGGGCCCGCGTCGCGCCGTAGCGCAGGCGCGACTCCAGCCGCGAGCTGGCCGAAAAGGGCATGGCGACGCTGTGGGTGGCGAAGACCAACTGCTTCTTGAAACCGAGCAGGTCCATGGCCCGGGTGCGGTCGGCGCTGTCAAAGGCACCGAGGGCCTGGATTTCCTTCGAGGATTGGATCAGCCGATCGCCCAAATCGATCTGGGCCTGAACATGCTCGGCGCTATGACGTCCGCCTTGGGCCATGATCACCGCGACCTCGTCATCGGTGACGATCGAGGCCGAATAGCTCACCTCTGGGATCTCTTCGCGCAGAAGCGGATCGGCGTATTTTTTCAGGAAATCAGGCAGTTCCATGATGTGGCTATCTGCATCATAGATATCCCGCGTTGCCGGAGCGTAGGCCATGTCTTCCTCCCTTTGGTCCGCGCAGTGTTTAGGTCCGAGGACGCCCCGCGCTGGTTTCGTTGTCGACTATGCAGCCCTCTAATGAAGCTGTCACCCTCTAGAGGCTGACGAAGCCTTTCCAGTTGCCCATATATTGAATGAAGCTTGGGCTGAGACCTTCCTTGGCCAGATGCTCTTGGCTGACGGGTAAGGCAATCGGGTGGAAGTCGGCATCGGCCTGAACCAGCTTGGGATAGTCGTGATGCAAGATCGCGCCGCGTCCGATCAGCACGAAATCCATACCGGCCTCGAGACAGGCCCGAGCATTTTCCGCCGTCAGAACCTTACCCGCAACGCCAAGGCGCACATGGCCGCGATCAAGGCCCGCGAACCATGCCATAAGGCTGCGGTCCTTATAGTCTTCCTCGACCGGCAGCTTGAAGACGTCCCACAAGGACATGTCGAGATAGTCAATATCGCCCGCCGTCATCAGGCTCTGGGCAAAGGACAGGATCTCCGAGAGCTTCAAGCCGAACCGCTCGGGCGATAGGCGGATGCCGAGATTGAAGTCTGGACGGCAACGGGCGCGGATACCGGCGATGATCTCGCGGATCACCGAGGTGCGGTTGTCCAGCGAACCGCCAAAGCGGTCGGTGCGTTGGTTGACCTCGGGGCTAAGAAATTGGCAAAGAACATAGCCGTGGGCACCGTGAAGCTCGACGCCATCAAAGCCTGCCTTTTCGGCCCGCTCGGCGCCGACAATGAAGGCCTCGATCATCTCTTCGACTTCTGCCGTGGTCATGGCCCGCGCGCCGAACTCTTCATTGGCGGACGGACAGACCGGGGCCTCGCCGATCAGTTCCTTGGGTGAGCGCATACCGGCATGGTGCAGTTGCACGACCGCTAAGCTGTCATTGGCCTTGATCCCCGCCGCCAGCCGCGTCAGGCCGG
This sequence comes from uncultured Caulobacteraceae bacterium, assembly GCA_903884915.1. Lineage (GTDB taxonomy): Bacteria > Pseudomonadota > Alphaproteobacteria > Caulobacterales > Caulobacteraceae > CAISGS01. The sequence goes on from CAISGS010000220.1 coordinate 1,381, forward strand.
GCAGATGATCATCAGAAAAGACACCGAGTTGGCCCTCAAAGCCTTGGCCGATCTTTTGGACGTGGGCAGCGCAGGTCATGGTCAGGCCAAAGCCGCCCTCCGCCCGCTTGACCAGCCAATGATATTCATCCTGAGACAGGACACCGTCTGCGCCGCTCTGCTGATTGGTCAGGGGCGCGAGCATGAAGCGGTTCTTCATGGCTGGGCCACGCTTGAACGTCATGGGGGCGAACAGGTCGGTATTAGACATGGCTATCTCCGGCGGCGGTGGGCGATCAGTCAAACAATCGTTTGATCCTAATGGCGGCTAGGCTCTAAAACCAGTCCTTAAGTCGTGATGATCCGATCTGTTCAGAGTGTAGCCTATCTATGAAGCCTGATCCTTGGCGCCTTGACCGCGCCGCCTATCCCTTCGCGTTCCAAATCCAGACCCGCTATCGGGATGAGGACAGCCTGCGCCACATCAACAATATGGCCATAGCGGGCTTTTATGATGAGGCGCGCGGCCGGTTCATGAAGCAGATTTTCGAAGATCTAGGGCCTGCGCCTTGGGTTCGGATCGTCACTGCCGACACCCGCGTCAGCTTTCTTGGCGAGGTCTTTCACCCCGACATGCTCGATATTGGCAGCGGCATTACCCGCATTGGCAATGCCTCGATGGAGATCAGCCAAGCCATGTTCCAACAGGGCAAGTGCGTCGGCATCTGCACAACAACCTTTGTCCAAGCCGACGAGAAGGGTTCTAGCCCCCTGTCCGACGGCCTGAGGGCAATCTTGCAAACCTATCTTATTCCTCAGTCTTAGCCTTCAAACCCAACCTTCAGGACCGAAAATGCAAACCCACCGCCTTGGCAAGAGCCCCATCGTTGTTTCGAAGATCTGTATGGGCACCATGACCTTTGGTGCTCAGGCCGACGAGAAGATGTCCCACCGCATCCTCGACATGTCGCTCGATGCCGGCATCAATTTCTTCGACACGGCTGAGAACTATCCCGTGCCGCCGAAGGAAGAGTGGGCCGGTACCACCGAAGAGATTGTCGGCCGCTGGATGAAGACCAAGCGCCGCGACGAGGTGCTGATCGCGACCAAGGTCTGCGGTCCAAGCCATGGCTGGCTCAAGGGCTCACAGCGCGCCGGTATGACCGCGCTCGACCG
>CAISGS010000221.1 GCA_903884915.1 uncultured Caulobacteraceae bacterium
ATTGCGAGGCGCATCGCGCCGAAGCAACCCAGGGCAACATCACTTGAGGTCCGCGCTAATCTACTGGGTTGCTTCGCTACGCTCGCAATGACGCAGTAAATGAACGCCCTTTCCCCCCTTGCGGGGGAGAGGGTCGGGAGAGGGGGGTGTTCATCCACTGCCCTCTCCGCCACGTTCCCCGCGAAGGCTAGGATCCAAACCCCACTCGCGATTGAAAGTGACCCAATGCCCTCTCTCGCGTCATTGCGAGGCGCATCGCGCCGAAGCAACCTAGGGCAACATCACTTGAGGTCCGCGTCAGTCTACTGGGTTGCTTCGCTGCGCCCGCAATGACGCGGTAATTGAAAGCCCTTTCCCCCCTTGCGGGGGAGAGGGTTGGGAGTGGGGGGTGTTTATCCACTGCCCTCGCCGCCGTGTTCCCTCAGAAGCGGGATCGCTTCCCGCCAGAGTAAAAGGGTCTGGATCCCCGCCTTCGCGGGGAAAACGGAGGATTGAAAAGAGGTGAGGGGCTAAACCCGCCCTTGCCCCCCGGGCACGAAGGCACCGCCGCCGGTCTGGCCGCGATGGCGCAGGAAGGCGTCGGCGAGGACGCAGGCGGTCATTGCCTCGACCACGGGAACAGCGCGAATACCGACGCAAGGATCATGTCGGCCCTTGGTGCGCAGATCGATCTCTTGGCCGTCTTCGTTGACGGTCTGACGCGGGGACAGGATGGAACTGGTCGGCTTGAAGGCGACGCGCGCCACCACGGCCTGACCGGTCGAGATACCGCCGAGCAGGCCGCCCGCATGGTTCGAGCCAAAGACCGGGCCGTCGGTGCCCATGCGCATCTGGTCGGCATTGTCTTCGCCTGACAGGGTGGCGGCGTCAAAGCCCGCGCCGATCTCGACGCCTTTGGCGGCATTGATCGACATCAGGGCGCCGGCCAACTCCGCATCAAGCTTGCCATAGAGCGGTGCGCCCCAACCGGCAGGCACACCTTCGGCGACCACCTCAACCACGGCCCCGATGGACGAGCCCGCCTTACGTACACCGTCCAGATAGTTTTCCCAGAGGACGGCGGTCTGGGCATCGGGGCACCAGAAGGGGTTCTGTTCGCACTGGTCCCAGTCCCAGCGGGACCGATCAATAGCGTGCGGTCCGATCTGAACCAGAGCCGCGCGGATGCGAACCCCCTCGCCGAGGATTTTGCGCGCCACGGCACCGCCAGCGACCCGGGCTGCGGTCTCACGCGCCGAAGAGCGCCCGCCGCCGCGATAGTCCCTCACGCCATATTTGGCGAAATAGGCATGGTCGGCATGGCCAGGGCGAAAGGCTGTCGCGATCTCGGAATAGTCCTTGGACCGCTGATCCATATTTTCGATCATCAGCGAGATGGGCGTGCCGGTAGTCACCTGCCCGGCGGTGCGCTCATCGCTGAAAACGCCCGACAGGATACGCACGGCATCGGGCTCTTGGCGCTGGGTGACGAACTTGCTGCCACCGGGCTTGCGCCGATCCAGCCAGACCTGAATGTCTTCCGCCGTCAGGCTCAGCCCCGGAGGGCACCCATCCACCACACAGCCCAAAGCAGGCCCGTGGCTCTCGCCCCAGGTGGTGACACGAAACAGATGGCCGAAAGTGTTGTGCGACATGATGGAGCGGTTCTAACCGAAGGAACGAAAAAGCCAAAACGGGAGTTTGAGCTCAAGCCGCCCAAGTCTTGGCAAAGCGGCGGCGTTTTTCTTGGGCGGGGGTGCCCGGGTCTGTTGAGGCGACAAGGTCTGCGGGCCGGTCGCGATTGGCGAACAGGTGGACATAGAGGCTGCCGCGCGCGTGGCTGCGGGTGGCGGGCAGGCCTAGGCCGTTCAGACAAATGACTGGGCCTGACTGACGGGCCACATAGATATGGCGGGGCCCAGCCGGGGTCTGGATCGCCAGACGGCCGCCATTGTGCATGAGGTCGGACGGGGCATTGACGGTAAGGTGCAGGTCATCGCCTTCAGCCCGCAGTTCGCTGCGATTGCGGATATGGACCTCATAGACATCATCGCCGACCCGAAGCCGGTCGCCATCGCGAAGGCCTGCCGGAAGGGTTACCACGCGGTCGGGTTGGCTGGGTGAGGGCAGGCGCCGCTCGCCGCCGGTGAAGGCTTCCTTGGGCGTGATGGTGACGATAACGGGCGGGGTAGGGGCGGTGGCCTTAGCGCTCACGCCCGCAGCTTGGAACTTCGCCTGCAGGAGCCGGTAGGCCTGCAGGGCCTCATTGAACCGCTGGGCATCGCCGCCGGGGCGGTCGGGATGGTCGGCCATGACCCGGCCTCGGAACGCACGGCGCACCTCTTCCAGTCCCGCATCTGACGTCAGACCGAGTGTCGCGAGCGCCCGCTGCGCCTCAAGCCTTTGGTTTTCAGACCCCATCGGGCCATCATTGCGACAAGTTGGTCAACGAGCGGTTAAGCGGCTTTGTCTTACGCGAAACCCGCCTATATTCGAGCCATGAGCCATTCAGACCTAATCCCCGCCTCTCCGACCGAGGCCGACTATGAAGCCGCTGCTGAAAAGGCGGGTCCGCCTTTG
>CAISGS010000222.1 GCA_903884915.1 uncultured Caulobacteraceae bacterium
CATATTTAGGCGATGACATAAGCATTGGACGCCTAATTTTACTACAGATACGGGATTGTCGCAAAAATCAGGTCGCAGGGTTTGACACCCCGGCGGGCTGAGAGAATGTTGTTCTGGCAGCACAATAGTACGTGCAGTTCGAAACCAAAAATTGCCACAGACGCGATTGAATAGGTTTTAAGGGGGAATCGAACGGGGATAATGCGTTTATTAGAGGCGTAAATTCCTGATGATTCCGGTCTATTCAATAAAATGTTCAATAAAAACTTGTAAATATCTCTCCAATATTTCCAAGTTTGGCAACTATTGGGCAGTGAATAAAATTTCATAATCATAATCTCTAGACGAAAATCAACCCAATGACCGATTTGGGTAAGATTTGCGAACGATCGAACCGCGTTCCGGCGCGTTTAGAACCAACTGGCTTTTGAAAGCCGAAAGTAAAACGAGGGGATAATACTACAATGACACGTCAAAACCGCACAGCATGGCTCGCTGGAGTTTCTTTGGTCAGTGTTATGACCGCAACCGGCGCATTGGCTCAGACCGCAGCCGCAGGGGCAGCCGGTCTCGAAGTCGAAGAAGTGATCGTCACGGGCACGCGTCAATCCGGCTTGAAAGTCGAGGACAGCCCTGCACCGATTCAAGTCGTTGATACGGCGGCTCTGACCCGTACCGGTCAAGTCGACCTGCGCTTGGGTCTGGCCATGGTCGTTCCCTCTTTCAACGCCCAAGCCTTTGGCGGTGATACGGCCAACCTGACCCTGTCGGCGCGCCTTCGTGGCCTGTCGCCGAACCATGCGCTTGTCCTGGTCAACGGCAAGCGCCGTCACACCACCGCCAACTTCGCGGTTCTGTCGGGGGCCTATCAGGGTGCCGCTGCGACCGACCTGAGCTTTGTGCCCATGGGCTCAGTGGGCCGGGTAGAGGTGCTGACCGATGGCGCGGCGGCACAGTACGGTACCGATGCGATCGCGGGCGTTATCAACATAATCCTCAAAAAGAGCACCTCGGGCGGCACTCTGACCGCTTCGGGCGGCGAATATATGGACGGGGGCGGCAAGACCGGCTCTATCGGCTTTAATATGGGCACCGCCCCAACCGAGAACAGCTATCTCGATATTACCGCCGAGACCAAATATCACGGCTTCTCCAATCGCGGCATCGCCGACCAGCGCCTCGCCAATCCAAAGAGCCCCTCCTATTCGGCGGCCAACTATGCAGTCGAGAGCCTGATCCCCGGTTTCCCCAATATGAACCTCATCTCGGGCGATGCCGAATATCACCTGCATAATTTGGGCTACAATGCGGGCGTGAGCTTGGCCGATGGCGTGGATGTCTACTCCTTTGGTTCCTACGGGCACAAGGATGCGTCGGCCTACGAGAACTATCGCCGTTACAACCGTATCCAGGGTCTGCAGGGCGCGGGCGATCGTCCCTTGCCCCTCGGCTTTTCGCCTCGGGAGCGGATCATCGAGGACGACTATGGCTTTACGGCGGGGATCAAGGGCACGGTCAGCGGCTGGGATGTTGATCTGAGCTCGACCTACGGCAAGGACAGCATTGAGGTCCGCGTTGAAGATTCCGCCAATGCCAGCCTCTATAAGGACACCTCGACCCTGACCGCCAAGGGCTTCACGCCCTATTCGTTCCATGCCGGGGCTTGGGTGACCACACAACTGACCAACAATCTGGATGTTCGCAAGGATTTCGAAGTCGGTCTTGCCGCCCCTCTAAGCGTCGCCTTCGGTGCCGAACAGCGCAAGGAAACCTATGAGATCGGTGCCGGTGACCCGGCGTCCCGCTACAAGGAAGGATCACAGTCCTATCCTGGCTTCTCTTTGACCGATGCGGGCAAGCATGACCGGACCAGCTGGGCCATCTATACGGACCTGGCCACCTCACCGATCAAGGCTTGGACAGTCGATGCCGCCTTGCGGTTCGAGCATTTCAGCGACTTTGGCGACACGACCGTGGCCAAGTTGACCAGCCGTTACGATTTCACCGACTCCTACGCGGTGCGCGGTACGATCAGCACCGGCTTCCGGGCTCCAACCTTGGCGGAATCCTACTATTCGGCCACCAACGTGTCGCCGACCTCGGCCTTCGTCCAGTTGGCACCCAACTCCAGCGCGGCGCGTCTGCTCGGTATCGACAAGCTAAAGCCTGAAGAGTCGATGAACTACAGCATCGGTTTGGTCGCCCACCCAATCCCCAAGATGACAGCGACGATCGACCTTTATCAAATCGAACTCACCGACCGGATCTTCGGTTCCAGCTCGCTCTATGGCACGCGTGGCGGTGTCTCCACCTCGCCCCAGGTGAAGGCAGCGATTATTGCGAACGGCAATGTGCTGGACTCCACTGTGACCAGTACCGGCATCAACATCTTCTCGAATGGCATTGATACTAAGTCGACGGGTCTCGATGCCGTGGTGTCCTACCCCACCGACTTCGGTGCCTATGGCCAGGTCGATTGGAGCCTGTCGGCCAACTTCAACACCACCAAGGTGACGAAGGTGAAGTCGCCGCCCGCCTCGCTGCTGACGGCGAGCGTGCCCTACCCAACCGGTCAGACCATGTTCTCTAAGGA
>CAISGS010000223.1 GCA_903884915.1 uncultured Caulobacteraceae bacterium
CCCGAAGATCTGGCCGATCCTGCCGTCGCCCTGTTCCGCACCTGGATCATCAGCCGCTTTGCGAGCAATACCGAGCCTGCCAAGGTCAGCCGCGAGCCCTAATTTACGGGTTGGCTTCTAGCTCGGTGGAATGACCACCAGCTTGCCAATATGGCGCTTGGTCAGAAAATCTTTTTGAGCCTGAACAAGGTCCAACAGGGGGTAGGCTCGGGCCAACAGAGGTTTGATCTCGCCGCGCTCGATATAGCCAATCAGGGCTTCGAACACCCCCTCCTCTTGGGCCGTGCAGCCAAAGAGGGTCAGATCCTTCAGATAGAGATTGCGCAGGTCCAAGCTGACCATAGGCCCAGCTATAGCTCCAGAGACCGCATACCGGCCGCGCGGCTTGAGCACCTCCAGCAGGTCAGACCAGTCCTCGCCGCCGACCACATCGATAACGACATCGATGGTATTTTCACCGACGGCCTCTAACAGCGGCTGATCACGCGAGATGAGGCCGTCGGCACCCAGGACCGCGCAGGCTGCGATCTTTTGCGGTGAGACCACGGCCAGCACCTCAGCGCCGCGCCGTTTGGCCAACTGCACCGCTGCCGAGCCAACCCCGCCTGTGGCTCCGGTGATCAGGACCCGCTCGCCCGCCTTGACGCCGCTGCGGGTCAAGAGGTTCTCCGCCGTCGCGTAGGAACAGGGAAAGCTCGCCAGTTCGGCATCGCTCAAGGCGCTGTTGATCCTATGGGCATCGGCGGAGGGAACTGAGACATATTGCGCAAAGCCGCCGTCGCGCTCTGATCCGAGCCAGACATCCAACAGACCTTGGCGCAGGGAAACCAGGCAGGCCTGAACCAGAACCCGCTGACCGAGACGGGCCGGGTCAACCCCTAGGCCAACAGCCACCACTTCTCCGCAGACATCCGCCCCCTGAACACGCGGAAAGCCCAAGGCGTCACCGGTCCAACTGCCATCGGTGACGCTGCCATCCTCAGCCGCGCTATCCGAATACCAGCCGATGCGCGTATTGATGTCGGTATTGTTGATCCCCGCCGCCCCGACCCGGATCAGCACCTCACCGGCCAACGGCGAGGGGCGCGGAAAATCGGTGCGATAGGTGAGTTGCTCATAGCCCCCGTGACCGGTCAAAACCATGGCCGTCATCAGCGTGGGCAGTGCGGTTTCATCGGACATCGAGCCTGCTCCGACGGGCCAAAATCACAATCGCCCGGCCCGTCCTTGATAGGCCGCTCACCGCCCCTTGGAAATCCCGTCCCTTTGCGAAAAAAATTTTGCATTCCGGCTAAAATTTTCAATTGTTTGCTTATGCTGAGCCTCCCAAAACCGAAGCTCATCGTGGGCTTGACGTCCGCGCCTCGCTGTTCGAAACAGACTGTCTCGAACCGGATCCACGTCTCAACTATGGTCATGAAATTCCAATGAAAATCGGCTTTATCGGACTGGGAAATGTCGGCGGCAAGCTGGCGGGTAGCCTTCTGCGCAATGGTCACGATGTGACGGTGCGCGATCTGAACCCCGATCTTATGGCGGAATTTGTTGCCAAGGGGGCCAAGAGCGCCGCCTCGCCCAAGGAAATGGCCGAGCAGGTCGATATGATCATCACCTGCCTGCCCTCTCCCGCGGCCACGGCCCATGTGGTTGAGGCCGAGGATGGCTTCCTGCAGGCCCTGCGCCCCGGCATGGTCTGGCTCGAGATGAGCACCACCGACTATGAAGAGGTTCTGCGTCTGGGTGAACTGGTCGAGGCCAAGGGCGCCATGATCATGGACAGCCCGGTCTCCGGCGGCTGTCACCGGGCCGACACGGGCAACATCGCCATCTTTGCCGGCGGCAAGCGCGAAGCCTTCGAATATGTCCTGCCGGTCCTGACCACCATGGGCCGCCGCATCCTTCACACCGGCGAGTTGGGCACGGCTTCGCGCCTGAAGGTCGTCACCAACTATCTGTGCACCGCCCATCTGGTGGCGCTGGCCGAAGCCCTGACCACCTGTAAGGTCGTGGGTCTGGACATGAACACCGCCTATGAGGCCATCCGCATCTCGTCGGGCAACAGCTTCGTGCACGAGACCGAGTCGCAGGTCATTTTGAACGGCAGCCGCGACATCAGCTTCACCATGGATCTGGTGATCAAGGATGTCGGCCTGTTCGACCAACTGGCGCAAGACCACAATGTGCCGCTTGAACTCTCGCCTCTGGTCTTGAACATCTTCAAGGACAGCGCCGAGCGTTACGGCCAGCGCGAATTCTCGCCCAACGTCATTCGCCGCTATGAAGAGCCTTGCGGCGTTAAGGTTCTGGGCCAAGGCTTCCCCGCCGAGATGACCGACGATGAGCCAGAAGAACCCGGCTACGAAGTGATCGCAAAGCGCTAAGCGGACCCACCTTCCGCGCCTATCCCCTATCGCAAGGACCCTTGCCCATGATCCCTCTTGACCATTCGGCCTGGAAGGCGCGGGCCAGGGCCCTGAAGATCGAGACCGGCCTCTTTATCGACGGTGCCTTTCGCGCAGCCGCTGATGGGGCTGTGTTCAACGCCCTTGATCCAGCCAATGGCCAGACCGTGGCTGAGGTGTCTTGCGGCAATGGCAGCGATATTGACCGGGCGGTCGCCTCGGCCAAGGCCGCATGGGATGATGGCCGTTGGCGGCACATGTCGCCGCGCGCGCGTATGGCGGTGTTCAGCCGTTTTGCAGATCTGGTCGAAGAGAACGCGGTTGATCTCGCCCTCTTGGAATGTCTGTCCATGGGCAAACCGGTCAGCGATAGCCTCAATATCGACGTGCCTGAAACGGTCGTGACCATCCGCTATTTCGGCGAGGCGATCGATAAGGTGGCCGGGACGGTAACCAATTCACCGCACGAGGCGGTTCAGATCATTGCCCGCGAGCCGCTGGGCGTCGTCGGGGCGATTTCGTCGTGGAACTATCCCCTCCTGATGGCGACCTGGAAGATCGCGCCCGCTCTGGCTGCGGGC
>CAISGS010000224.1 GCA_903884915.1 uncultured Caulobacteraceae bacterium
CCAGACCCTTTCACTCAGGCGGATCGTTCGTGGACCATCCTCGTCCTTTGACGGGCGTGAGTTTAGGATGAATGATGGGCATGTGGTTAAACACCCCCCCACTCCCAACCCTCTCCCCCTCGAGGGGGGAAAGGGCTTTATCGGTTCTAGCCCTCTCCCTGTGGGAGAGGGTTGGGTGAGGGCCTTGTTTCCTTACCCCTCTACAACCAGCCCTTCTTACGGAACCACCAAAGCGGTACGACCGCCGAAATGACCATAAAGATCAGGGCCATCGGATAGCCGTGGGCAAATTTCAGCTCCGGCATCTGTTCGAAGTTCATGCCGTAGATTGAGGCGACGAGGGTCGGCGGTAGGAACACGACCGCCGCCACCGAGAAGATCTTGATGATGGCGTTCTGCTCGATGTTGATCAGGCCCAAGGCGGCATCGAGCAGGAAGGTGATGTTGCTCGACAGATAGGACGAGTGATCGGTCAGGGACTGAACGTCCCGCTGCAGGCTCTTGAGATGGTCGCGGTGATCGCGATTGGCCTCGATCTGTTCGGACAGGGAGGCAAAGCTGATCAGGCGCGCAAGGCTGACCAGACTGTCCCTTGCCTTTGCATTGAGGCTCTGAGACCGGCCGAGCTTGGTCAAGATCTGCTCAAACCCGCTTTCACGGGGGCGTTTAAAGATCGAACGAGATGAGGTCTCCACCTCGCCGGACGTCCGTTCGAGAATGTCGGCCGTGCGGTCTACTACCGCATCCAAGAGGCCAAGGAAGGCGTGGGTCCCCGTCGGGCAAAGGCTCGCCTGACGCTCGGCCTGGGCGGCGAAGATGGTGAAGGCGCGCGGCTCGATATAGCGGATCGTGACCAGACGCGATCCGGCCAGCACAAAGGTTACGGGCGACGAGCTCGGCTCCTCCTCATCGGCATTATGCAGGATGGTGGCGGTCATGAAGGTGGCACCATCCTCCTGATAGAGGCGGCTAGAGGCCTCGATCTCGGCCATCTCTTCACGGGTGGGCAGGAGAAGTCCCAGAGCCTGCTCGACCAAAAGCTCTTCGGCACGGGTGGGTTCGATCAGCTCGATCCAGACCGTGTCCGGCGGCAGATGCCAGCCCGACTCAGGGCTTGGAACGTCGAAGGCCGGAGCCCCATTGCGCAGCAGTTTCAGCATCAGTCTGCTTTCTGTCAGCGCCTGCGGACAGGGCTCGGCCTAGCGTTTGTCGGTCGGGGTCTCTTCGCCGCCGGTCAGGGAGGCAATCAAGGCTGCGATCTGATCGGTGGTGTCTGCGGCCTGATTGAGCATCTGGGCCGGACCAGAGCCTGGCGTTGGCACAGCGGCCGCAACCTGACTAAAGGCGGTCTGGGCGATATTCATGACCGCATTCTGCGCCGCGTAACGGGCCGCATTCTGGGTCGATGAATAGATGAAGCCATAGGTCGGATAGACCGTGTTGCCGAGGTCGCGCACCGGATCATACCAGACCTTGACCGAACTCCAGTCGCCCTGTTGGGAGACATCAATAACGGTGACGTCCTTCTCGACCTTGCCGCGATTGCCAGAGATCACAGACCAGTTGGCATGGGTGACTTGAATGACGCGGTCGGTCAGGACTTGGCTGACTACGGCCACATGGCCCTTATTCATGATGCCGGTCTGTTTGAAGACCAGAACCGCGCCGGTCTTAGGCACGAAGCCCTTGTTGTATTTGCCGGAGGCTTGCTGCCACCAGGTATAGGCGTCACCGAAGATTTGAATGCCAGAGAAGGTGCGGGCGAAGGGTACACATTGCAGATAGCCTTCCGCATGGGCAGAACCCATGGGAGACATGACCACACCGACGGCGCAGGCCAAGGCCGCAAGGACGTTTCGCGTCCGCAATCTCATTCGGTGGTCCCCCGCTTTGATCAAGGGGGTGTTTAGCCCCTAAAACCGTTAAGGAAAAGCAACTTTTTGTCAGAATGTGCTGTAAAAAGCACGGTTTCAGCTTGGGGCTGAAGGACTTGGCAAGGTGCTCAGGAGGCGATCCGATAGACGCCGGACCCGGTGGCGACAACCTGTCCCCCATCAGGGCGGGCCAATTCAGCCTGTACAAACAGCAGGGTTCGGGTGGCCCGATCGACCCAACTGCGCACCTCCAAACGATCCCCAGCCGCGGTCGAGGGACCAAATTCAATCGATTGGGTGACCACGATCAGTGCGCCTCGGCCCTCGGCAGCGGCCCGCTGGGCGCCTTCCAGCAGGCCAGCGACAGCCCCCCGTTCAGGGCCAAGGACCACCTCGGCATGATAGGTATGGGGGGGAGACAGACGCATCGTTAGACCTTCTCAGCAAACAGAGCCCCCGTCTGACCCAGAGCGCCTCCAAAGGTCAAGCCCAGACAACATTAGCCAATGGGCACGCCGCCGAACTTGCGTCAAATGCACAGCTTCCCTTGGGTTACTATTGATCGCTGCGGCCTATGGCGCCCATACTCTTGCCAACAGAAAAAACAAAGTGAGGAACGTCCATGGATTTCGCCCTACCCAAGGAATCGGTTGACTATCTTGGTGTGCTCGATGCGTTCATCGAGGCCGAGATCAAGCCGCTTCAGGCCAAAGACGACAATGAGCGCTTCTTTGACCATCGCCGCGAACATGCCCGCACCGATTGGGACAATCAGGGTCTGCCGCGCCACGAGTGGGAAGAACTTCTGCGCGAAGCCAAGAGCCTCGCCGACAAGGCCGGTCACTTCCGCTTTGCCTTGCCTAAGGAGTTTGGCGGACAGGATGGCTCCAACCTCTGGATGGCGGTGATCCGCGAGCATCTGGCGGCCAAGGGCCTAGGTCTGCACAATGACCTTCAGAACGAACATTCCATCGTCGGCAACAATCCCTTCGTTCTGATGCTGCGCGATTTTGGTACGCCCGAACAGCGCGACACCCTGATCCCCCTGATGATGGCCGGCAAGTTCAAGCCGACCTTCGGCCTGACCGAACCAGACCACGGCTCTGACGCGACCTTCATGGAAACCCGCGCCGTGCGTGAGACCGTCAACGGTGTTGAGGGCTGGCGGATCAATGGCGAGAAGATGTGGACCACGGGCATGCATGTGGCCACCCACTGCGCCCTGTTCTGCCGCACCTCGGGCAAGGATGGCGATGCGCGCGGCATCACCTGCTTCCTCGTGCCTGCCGATGATCCAGGCGTGAAGATCGAGGAATATCTGTGGACCTTCAACATGCCCACCGATCACCCTCGCGTCAGCTTCACCAACATCTGGGTCCCCGACAGCGCCATGTTCGCGCCCGAAGGCCAAGGTCTGGCGCTGGCTCAGCACTTTGTTCACGAGAACCGCATCCGCCAAGCCGCCTCGTCGCTCGGTGCTGCCACCTACTGCGTCGAGCAGAGCGTGCGCTATGCCCGTACCCGCAAGCCCTTTGGCAAGCCTCTCGCCGACAATCAGGCCATCCAGTTCCCGCTGGTCGAGCTGGCCACCCAGTGCGAGATGCTGCGGCTCCTGATCCGCAAGACGGCTTGGGAAATGGACCAGATGCCTAAGCCCGAAGTGGAAAAGCGCCTCTCCGACAAGGTGTCCATGTGTAACTACTGGGCCAACCGCCTCGTTTGCGAAGCCGCCGACCGGGCCATGCAGGTCCATGGCGGCATCGGCTATTCGCGCCACAAGCCCTTCGAGCACATCTACCGCCACCACCGCCGCTATCGCATCACCGAAGGCTCCGAAGAGATCCAGATCCGCAAGGTCGGCGCCTATCTGTTCGGCTATATCGGCCCCCGCAAAAAGGACTTTGCCGACCTCTAGGTCTGCGACGCCCCGATAGACCAAGCCCCCCGGCGATGAACCGGGGGGTTTGTTTTTCGCAAGATATTAAGGTCTATCATGTCATGCTCCGTCAGCTTTAAAGGCACGGAGCGCAAGAATGCCCATTTCGACATCGGCTCAGGCCGCAGCCCTTTGGACGGCCTTGACCCTTTTGGTCTTGCTCCTCCTGTCTCTGCAGGTGGTGCGGCAGAGGACCAAACATAAGGTCCTGATCGGGGACGACGGGGTGCCAGAGCTGGTGCGGGCCGTGCGGGCCTTTGGCAATGCTACCGAATATGCCGGGCCGGGCATGGCCGCTCTGATCATGCTGGCCGTGGTCGGTGCCTCGCCGCTCGCCATCCATCTGTTTGGCGCAGCCTTCGTCATTGGCCGCATTGCCCATGCCATCGGGATCAGCCAGAGCGCAGGCACCTCCATCGGCCGCGCGGGGGGGACGCTCCTGACCTGGGTCGGCTTCCTGTTCGCGATTGTGGTTCTGCTGTTCTACGCGATCTAGAAACCAGAGCCTTTTCCTTGCCGTGACCCTACCCCTTGGGTGATAATGGCTCATGGATGAAAACCTGCTCAATGATCTGATCGGCGCGGCTATCAAGGCCGGAGCCGATGGTGCCGATGCCGTGCTTGCGCGGCGTCAATCCCTGTCCATCAGTGTGCGTATGGACGCCCTCGAAGAGGTCGAGCGCGAAGAGGCGCGCGATCTGGGCCTGCGCGTCTTTGTCGGCAAGCGCCAAGCGGTCGTGTCGGGCTCTGATACCTCGGCCTCGGCGCGTGAAAAGCTGGTCGAGCGGGCGGTGGCTATGGCCCGGCTCGCGCCTGAAGATCCCTATGCCAGCCTCGCGGAACCGGCCCTTCTGGCCAAGGGGCCTCGGCCTGATCTTGATCTGCTCGACACCTATGAACCTTCGCCTGAGGAACTGGAGAATCTGGCCCGTACGGCGGAGGCCTCGGCCCTGACGGTGGAGGGGGTCAGCAATTCGGATGGCGGGTCGGCCTCTTGGTCCAGCGCCAAGTGGCTGCTGGCGACCAGCGACGGCTTTATGGGCACCCATGCCGCCTCGGGCTTTGGCCTATCGGCCTCGGTCATTGCCGGGGAAGGGGCCAGCATGGAGCGGGGCGGCGAGGGCCGCTCGACCCGATGGCACACGGACCTGCCCGATGCCGCAGCCCTAGGCTTAGAGGCTGGTCGCCGCGCTGTGGCCCGGCTTGGCGCGCGCAAGATTGAATCGACCACCGCCCCTGTGATCTTTGAAAACCGGCTGGCCATCTCCCTGTTCGGTCCCCTGATCGGGGCCATTTCAGGATCGGCCGTGGCGCGCGGGGTCTCGTTCCTTAAGGACCAGTTGGGCCAGTCCCTGTTCTCGTCCGGCTTTTGCATCAGCGATGATCCGCACCGCGTTCGCGGTCTGGGTTCCAGCCCCTTTGATGATGAGGGTGTCGCCAACCGATCCATGAACCTGATCGAGGACGGCGTCCTAACGACCTGGCTGCTCAATACCGCCTCGGCCAAGCAGCTTGGCATGGTCAGCACGGGGCACGCCTCGCGCTCCATGGCCGGAGCCCCTGGGGTCTCGACCTCGAACGTCACCGTCCATCCGGGACATAGGGACTTGGCCGGACTGATGGCCGATGCCAAGACTGGCCTTCTGGTCACCTCCATGTTTGGCCCCTCGCTCAATGCCAATACGGGCGACTGGTCGATTGGCGTCTCGGGTCAGTGGTTCGAGGACGGCGCGCCGGCCTATCCGGTCACGGAAATCACCGTCGCGGGCAATCTGATCGATTTCTATAAGCGGCTCGTAGTCGGCTCAGACCTTGAGCTTCGCGGCGCCTCCAATGCCCCGTCGGTCCTGATCGACGGCGTAGCGATTGCCGGTCGATGAGAGATGATCTGGCGCTGATCCGACAAGCGGCTCTGGATGCTGGCCAACTGGCCATGAACATGCGCAAGGATGGCTTGAAGACTTGGTCCAAAGAGGGCGGCTCGCCGGTGACCAATGCCGACATCGCCGTCGACACCCTGCTCAAAGAACGCCTGATGGCGGCGCGGCCGGACTATGGCTGGCTGTCGGAAGAGACGGCGGATGATCCGGCCCGTCTGGGTAAGCAGCGCCTGTTCGTGGTCGACCCCATCGATGGCACGGCGGCCTATATGAAGGATAAGCCTTGGTTCAGCGTCGCCATTGCGGTGGTTGAGGCTGGACGGCCCATAGCCGGTGTGGTTCACGCCCCCGCGCTCGACGAGACCTACGACGCCCTGTCCGGCGGCGGGGCTTGGCTCAATGGCGCCTCCATCCGGCCCAGCAGCACGCCTGAGCTTCATGACAGTGCCATGCTCGGCGATGAGAAGATGTTTGCCCACCCAGCTTGGAAACAGCCTTGGCCGCCGATGCGCTTTGCAACGCGCAACTCCATTGCCTATCGCATGGCGCTGGTTGCGGCGGGCACCTTTGACGCGGCGCTGGCCCTCTCGGCCAAGAATGATTGGGATCTGGCTGCCGCAGAAATCATCGCCTCTGAGGCCGGAGCCATCACCACCGACCATCAGGGCCGCGCCTTTCGCTATAATCGCGAAAGCCCCCTGCAAAAGAGCCTGATTTGCGCTAACTCAGCCCTTCATCCGCTGATTCTGGCGCGGACCTCCGCGCTCGAATTTGGCAACCGCTCTTAGGACCTAACATGCCCGATAAGCAACTTCTTCACCTCCTGATTGGCGGCGAACTGGCCGATGTGGAAACGGTGGCTTTCCGTGACCTGTCGAAGGTCGAGATGGTCGGGGCCTTCCCGAACTATGCTGAGGCCTATGCCGCTTGGAAGGCCAAGGCGCAGGCGACCGTGGACAATGCCCATATGCGCTATTTCATCATCCATGCGCATAAGCTGCTCGATCCCCATGATGATGACGATCATCACTGAGGGTTAGGTCGGTCTCAGCCGCGGGCCTTTACCGGGGCTGAGCCATCGGCATAGCTTTCATTGAGATAGACCTCGGCCTCTTGGGCGGACAGTCCCGGCGCATAGCCAAAGCCTTGGCCATAGTCACAGCCCATGTCCTGAAGCTGACGGGCAACATTGGCGTTCTCAACGCCCTCGGCCACCACCTCGAGCGCCAGATCGCCCCCCAGATTGATCACTGAGCGCACGATCTTGGCCGAGCCCTCATTGCTGGGCATGGTACGTACGAAATAGCGGTCGATCTTGAGCGTGTCGAAGGGCAGGCGGCTGAGATAGGACAGGGATGAAAAGCCCGTGCCAAAGTCGTCGAGCGCAAGCCCCGCCCCAACGGCCCGAAGTTGACCGAGAATTACGGCCGCGCGGTCAGGATCGCGCATGATATCGCTTTCCGTCACCTCCAGCTTGATTGCCCCAGATGGCAGACCCGCCTCGCGGATGATCCGGCCAACATCCTGAACCAGACCCGGCCGATCAATCTCGCCTGTGGAAAGATTAACGCTGCAGGTCAGGTCGGTGGCACCGCGATGGGCCAGCTTCCATGCCGCCAACTGTTTGGCCGAGGCCTGCAACATTTGGGCCCCCAATTCGGCGAGCAGGCCCATCTCGTTGCAGAGGGGCAAGAACTCATCCGGGAAGACGAGACCCCGGCGCGGATGGCGCCAGCGGGCGAGGGCTTCAAAGCCTGAAATACCGCCGGTCGACAGGCGAACGACCGGCTGGAAAAAGGGCACGATCTCGCCGCGCTGGATCGCGCCGCGCAGGTCAGCCTCAAGGGCAAGCTTGGACAGGCCGTCGCTCTCCATCGCCCGTCCATAGGCGGCTGCCCCGCCACGTCCACCGCCCTTGGCCGACTCAACGGCCAGCTCTGCGCGCCGTAGCAATTCCGTCGCTTCGGGCGCGTCCTCACCGCCCTCAACCTTAAGGGCCCCGATCGACAGGGTTGGATAGATATCAAAGCCCGCCACGCGCAAGGGCTGCTCCAACGCCATACGCAAACGCTCAGACGCGTCGCCTTCGCCCGAGGGCGCAAGGGCTGCGAACTCATCCTCGCCAACCCGCGCCAGCAGCGCGCCGGGCGGGAAGGCCGCGGATAGGCGCGAGCCCAAGGCGGCCAGCACCAGATCGGCCCGCTCATGGCCTAGGGCCTCATTTAGACGGCGCAACCGATCAAGGTCCGCGACCACCAGATCGTAGGAGCCCGGCGCCTGCAATTGCTCCCGGGCCTGTGAGACAAAGCT
Organism: uncultured Caulobacteraceae bacterium; assembly: GCA_903884915.1. GTDB lineage: Bacteria > Pseudomonadota > Alphaproteobacteria > Caulobacterales > Caulobacteraceae > CAISGS01. The sequence continues at coordinate 8,001 of CAISGS010000224.1, forward strand.
TTTGCGATCCAAAAGGCCGGTTAGGGGGTCAAGATGGGAGGCGGCGAACTGGACCTCAGACACGATCACGCCGGCGGCGCGCACGCCCTCCTCCAGCCAGGTGCCGCGCCAAATACAGACCTCACCATCGCGCAGACGAATGCGCGCGAAGATTTCCGTGCCGGGGGCTTGGGTGCGCAACATCTCTTCGACCACGAACCTGTCGCGTGGCATGGCCAAGGCCAATAGGGAGGACGAGGTACATTCCGGCGCCAAGGGGCCTAGGCCAAGCGTTCGAACCGAGCCAGTCAGCC
>CAISGS010000225.1 GCA_903884915.1 uncultured Caulobacteraceae bacterium
GCGCTGATTGAGGAGATCCTCACCCTCGCCATGCGCGCGCCCTCGTCGATGAACACCCAGCCTTGGAACTTCTATGTCCTGACCGGTGAACCTCTGGACCGTATCCGGGCCGGAAACACCGAACGGAACCTGGCGGGCGTGCCCCATTCGCGCGAATTCCGCACTGGCCAAGCCTTTGAGGGCCAGCACCGCGATCGTCAGGTGGGCGTGGCCAAGCAGCTGTTCTCGGCCATGGGCATCGCCCGCGAAGACAAGGATGCGCGCCAAGATTGGGTCCTGCGCGGCTTTCGCCAGTTTGATGCGCCGGTCTGTGTGATCGTGACCTATGACCGCGTGCTCGCCACCAGTGACGATACCCCCTTTGACTGCGGAGCGGTCACCACCGCTCTGGTCAATGCCGCCTGGTCGCGCGGCCTTGGCGCGGTGATCAACAGCCAAGGCATCATGCAATCGCCTGTGGTGCGTGAACATGCCGGCATTGCCGATGATCAGGTCATCATGAAGAGTATCGCCATCGGCTGGCCCGACGAAAGCTTTCCGGCCAATGCGGTCGTTTCCGAGCGCAAGACCGTCCAAGAGGCGGCCGTGTTCCGGGGCTTTGACCAATAGGTCTGGCCGCTCCCATCGCTCCTAAGGCCTAGAGGCCGTTCTGGTTTGGCAAACGTCTCCGCGCCAGAACGGCCGGTCTTGAGGTCGCCTACTGGAACCGGTAGCTCAAGGCCAAGCCATAGGTCGCTGGGCGGCCTGTAAACCGCACGGTGGTATCGAGGTTGCGGTTAGCGGCGGTCCAATAGTAGGCATCCCCAACATTGCGGCCCCAGGCCGAGAGCCGCCAAGTGCCGGTCTGGCTTTCGACGCCTGCGCGAAGGTCGATAAGACTATAGGCCTTCACATTGAGCGATGGCAGTTGGCCCAACTGGCTATTGGTCTTGTCCTGATGGGTCACCCCGCCGCCGACAAAGCCGTTTAGGGTTTCAGTGATCGGCCAGCGATAGTTGGCGTCGGCGACAAACTGCAGCCTCGGCGTATTGGGGAAGGCCTGTCCGCCAAAATTGGTCAAGATGGCGTTGGGATCAAAGTTGGTGAACCCGTCTAGGATCTCAGAGTCCGTATAGGATGCGCCTGCGGTGAGGTTCAGCCCTTCGATCGGGACCCAGGTGGCCTGAAGCTCAGCGCCCGTGACCTTCGACTTCGGCACATTGATCATCTGCAAGAGGGCGTTAAAGACGGGGTCCAGCACCCGGCCGAGGATCTGCTTGTCCTGATAGTCATAATAGAACAGGGCACCGTTGAGCTGGAGCTTGCGGTCCGATGTGATGGTCTTGAACCCAGCCTCATAGGCCAAAACCGACTCTTGGGTCGCTGGCCGATATTGACGTGCCGTCGAAGCCCCCAGCGAGGGGAAGCCGCCCGCCTTATAGCCCTTGCTGATATTGGCATAGAGCAGTGTCCGCTCGCGCGGTGTCCACTCTGTCCCAACGCGCCAAGCAACATTGGTTTCATTGAGGCTATCGACCACCAGTCCCGGGGCATAGAGGGCATTGACCGTGGTGCAGCCGCCCTTAGCGATCGGGGGATTAAAGGGCAGACCAAATGCGGGACGGAAGGAGTTCCACAAGGACCCAAGGACGAAGGCTGTATTGCCATTGCCGGAATCGGCCGTACAGCCGCTGAAGCGATTGGCCGACTTCGTGTAACGCGCCCCGCCATAGACCTTCAGATCGTCGGTCAGCTGATAGTCGAGGCTGGTGAAGATGGCCGAGGTCTTGGACTTTTGATTATTGGTGTCGACGAAATCAGCAAAGATCGGCAAGCCAAAGCCAGTAAAGGCCAGGGCCTGGGTACTCTGCGCCAAAATGTTGAAACTGGATTCGCGAACATCATCGTCGCCATAGCTGACGCCAACCGTGTAGCGGGTCTTTTGATTGAGATCGCCCGCGATCCGCAGTTCTTGCGACAGGGACTTGATCTCGCCCGTGGTGTGACGGTTCAGGTTCGACAGGGTCGTCCCGTCAATATCCTGCAATTGATCCTGCTTGAACTGACTGACAGCGGTCAGTGAGGTCAGGGTCATATGATCGGACAGTTGATAGTCGATCTTCGCTGCGGCCTGAAGGAATCGATTGTTCTTGGCATAGTCATCCGCCGGATTGAAATCGGCAGCCCGCGCATTGGCAGGCGCTAATCTGTAGGTCAGCAGGCCCGGGACGAAGGGGGCGACGGGCGCAATCTGGGGGTTGATGCCAATCAATTGACCGGCCTGGACATCCGACTGGTCGTTGGAGCCGTTGATATTGACCTGAACCTTCAGTCGCGCGCTGGGGTCCCACGCCAAGGTTAGGCGGGCATTTTGGACATTGTCGGCCCCATTTTCGGCGGATTTGGTGTAGCTGCGCTGCCAAGGATCGGACGTGATCGTCTGGACGGCCAAACGCGCACCAAGCGCGTCGGACAGGGGCCCGCTGATAAAGCCGCTCAGGTCCGATGCGTTAAAGGTGCCATAGCTGGCATCGATACCGGCGGCGAAGCTTTTGGTCGGCTTGGCAGCAATGAAGTTGATCGCGCCGCCGGTGGCATTTTGCCCGAACAGGGTGCCTTGCGGTCCTTTTAGAATTTCGACGCGCTCAAGGTCCAGATTGACCCCGCGGCTCTCAATGGCAAAGGGAATGGGGGCCTGATCGATATAGAGGCTGACGGTTGAACGGCCGCCCAAGCTGATGTCGCTAAAGCCAATGCCGCGAATTGTATAGATCGGGGAGCCGACATAGGAATCGGCATAGCTAAAGCCCGGCGAGACCTTGATCAGATCGCGGACCTCATTGACGCCTGCGCGCTTGAGCTGTTCGCCCGTCACCGCCGTGATCGACATGGGCACGGCATTGACATTTTCTTCGCGCTTTTGCGCGGTGACGATGATCTCGGGGACCAGCGACGCCGTCTCTGGCGCGCGCTCTTGGGCCTCCGCTGCTGCGCCCATCAGCGACAAGAAGGAGATACCCGCCACAATCGCCAACTTCAAGGCGCGCGGATTGGATGTCTGGCTGGGGCAATAGGACAGAAGCAACATCAGGGGTCCTCCTTTGAGAGACGGGGTCGCGTGGGCCGATCGGACGTGCGGTTCGATAGCCGACGGGATGGCTTAGACGCTTGCCTGAGCAAACTGATTGTCTGGGTCAGACGGGCCCTGGTCGGAAATCCGTAGGCACTTACGGCGTTCGCTCTTGGGCGAAGGATACCGTGAATTTCAACATGAAGGTTAAGGCCGGTGGGTAGAAAGCCCCTAAGGGCCAAAGGCCTAGAACGGCCAACTTCAAGTCAATATTTGGGCCCCGCCTCGAGGACGAGGCCCAAACTTTTGATCGGGAAGTCTAAAGGAGCAGCTCTTCGAACCGCGCCTGAAGACCCCTTCGTCATACAGACCTACTTTCCAGCAACACGGTCCGTTTCAGAGGTCGCAACCGTCCAGATAATCACACCGAAGGCGATCTTGTTCAGGACGTCAGCGAAGTTGTAGATCACGTTGAGCGCCGAAGAGCTGTTGGCGGGATCTTGTCCCATCAGATAGCCCACGAAGTAACCAATCGGATAGATCGCCCAGCCGATGGTCACGATTAGGCGCATCAACTTAAAGGCCGATTGAACCGACTCTGGAGCTTCGGCGGCATTGATCTTGCTCGCCTCACCCATGAACACCTCATAGAGGATGTAGGCCCATCCGATCATGCCCACGATAAAGGCTGGCATTACGGCGACATAACCGGCTTCACCGACATAGCCACCAATGAGCATCACGAATGTACCGATGATGAGGCGCCAGAAAACGCCGCCCGGAACCTTCGTGACCGCAGCCAAGATCAGGTAGAACTCGACCATGAGCAAGGGAACGGTGATCAGCCAGTCGATGTAGCGATAGACGGTTGGCGTTGCACCGGTCGATACCCAGATGTCGCGCATATAGAAATAGTGGACCGCGGCGACCAGCGTCACCAGACCAGACACGGTGAGCGAGGTCTTCCACTTTCCTGCAGCCCGATCCCTTTCAAGAAAAAAGAACGCGGTGGACGCGACAAGCGCCATAGAAATCAGCCAGAATGATATGCCAACATAGTCATCTGACCTTAGGTTTTGAGTGGACGCATGGGCAAGCGCGGGCAGAAGAGAAACGCCCGCCCCCAAAGAGAGCCATTTTACGCGAAACTTCGACATTTAAGCCTCCCAGTTAAGTAATTTTTATTATCACTCGAAAATCGTAATTGGATTTTTTTTATCTGTCCAGAGTTGTAATGCAGCGTGAGTGACAGGCTGAACCTCTGAACAATAAATACCGCTGCTGTTACAGTTCAGATTATTAGGCTGCCCTTCACTGAGTTCGTACGCAATAGGTTGAAATTCCATAAGAAGCGGGGAACGGAGACGGCTTGGCCCTTGCCAAAAACACGCAATAGGCTGAGTTTTCGTGATAATACGGGTCGCAAACGTCCA
>CAISGS010000226.1 GCA_903884915.1 uncultured Caulobacteraceae bacterium
AGAACGGCGCCTCCATGCTGTTTCCCGATGTCTGGGAGCGTTATGTTGCGCCAATCCCGATGGCGGAGCGCGGCAATCTTATGGCCGCTTTTCACAAGCGCCTGACCGGCTCTGATCCCGTCGCCCAAGCCGAGGCGGCAGCGGCTTGGAGCCAATGGGAGGGCGATACCATCTCCATCCGCGGCCCGGCCGACCGCCCTGACAAGTTCAACGAGACCGCCTTCGCCGTCGCCTTTGCTCGGATCGAGTGCCACTATTTCATGAATGGCTGCTTCTTTGAGGAAGACGACTGGATCGTCAAAAACCTAGACCGCATCCGTCATATTCCCGGCTGGATCGTGCAGGGGCGCTATGATGTGGTCACGCCGATGGACGCGGCTTGGCGAGTGAAGTCTGGCTGGCCTGAAGTGAATTTTAACCTGATCTGGGACGCCGGCCACGCCTCAACAGAGCCGGGCGTGATAGACGGACTGGTCCGGGCAACAGACGCGGCCTTCAGCCTCTAGAGCAGGGTACCGCGTCCGCTGGTGATTTCGGAATAGCGGTGCACACGTACGGACTGGACCAGTCCAAAGCCGATCATGACCGTCAGCATGACCGTACCGCCGAACGACAGCAGCGGCATGGGCACGCCCACGACAGGGGCCAAGCCCATGACCATGGCTCCGTTAATCATCACATAGAGCGCAAAGGTCGCGGTGACGCCTGCTGCCCCCAGACGGCCGAAATGGCTGTGCGAGATACTGGCGATACGCAGGGCAATGGTGATGGCCGCCGCATAGAGCAGCAGCACCGATATACAGCCGACAAAGCCAAACTCCTCGGCCAAGGTCGCAAAGATGAAGTCCGTATGTTTTTCCGGCAGGAAGTTCAGTTGGCTCTGCGAGCCTAGGCCATAGCCCTTGCCGAGCAGGCCACCGGAGCCCAGAGCGATCTTGGACTGCAAGATGTGATAGCCCGATCCGGAGGGATCAGCCTCAGGGTTCAGAAAGGTCAGGATGCGGTTGCGCTGATAGTCATGCAGCACGAACATAACAAAGGGTGGGATGGCGGCGGCAACCGTCACCGCTAAGGCCGCCACGACCCTCAGGCTCAGACCCGCCAAGACCATAACCGCGCCGCCGGTCGCCGCCAACAGAACCGCCGTGCCCAGATCAGGCTGATGGGCCACCAGCAAGGTTGGCAAAGCAATCAGGACCACCGGTACCACCAGACGCCATGAGAACCTCGCCGCCTCCGCCGACAGTCCGTGATAGAAACGCGCCAAGGCCAAAACTAAGCCAATCTTCATGATTTCAGAGGGTTGCAGTCGAACAAACCCCAAATCGAGCCAGCGCTGAGCTCCCAGCGACACGTCGCCCACGATCTCAACGGCGATCAGCAAGAGCAGCCCAAACCCATAGACGGGATAGGCCGACATAAACCACAAACGCACATCGACTGTCGCGAGGACGATCATAAGCCCAACGCAGAGGCCGAACCGAACCAGATGCTTGGCAGCCCAAGGCTCCCACGACAGGCCCGAAATCGAATAGAGCATCGCCGCG
>CAISGS010000227.1 GCA_903884915.1 uncultured Caulobacteraceae bacterium
GGCCCAATACGTCCGACCCACTGACCCGTCGCCCGTTCCACCACCGTAAAGATGGAAAAGCCATTCATGGCCCAAGCCCCAGCGATGGTCATAAAGCCGCGCCAGGCCACAGAACGCGGTTGCACCCCGCCAATATAGCGGGCGGTGGCCTCATCGGCCATCAGTTGGGCATAGGGGTCGAAATCCTCGGCCACGGGGGGACGAAGGATTAGGCGCTCGGTGATCAGGGTGGGTCCAAGATCGCTGCTGACCATCGCAAGGCTCCGCAAAAGAAAAAGGCCGCCAGATCACTCCGGCGGCCTCTATCATAGGGTGCTTCTAGACCTTTAGGCCAGAGACGGTTCGATCTCTTTACAGGCGGCGATCAGGCCCTGAACCGAAGCCACCGAAGCGGCGAACATGGCCTTTTCTTCGGCATTGGTTTCGAACTCGACAATGCGCTCAGCGCCGTCCTTGCCGATCACCACCGGCACGCCGACATAGAGCCCGTCCAGACCATATTGACCGGTCAGATAGGCAGCGCAGGGCAGGACGCGCTTCTTGTCCTTCAGGTAGGAGGTCGCCATAGCGATGGCGCTTTCAGCCGGGGCATAGAAGGCCGAACCAGTCTTGAGCAGGGCGACAATCTCGCCGCCGCCCTTGCGGGTCCGTTCAACAATGGCGTCCAGCTCGGCCTGGGTCATCCAGCCCTGCTTGACCAGATCGGGCAGGGGCAGACCGCCGACGGTGGAGTGACGCACCATGGGCACCATGTCATCGCCGTGGCCGCCCAGGGTCCAAGCCTTGATGTCCTGCACCGAGATGCCGGTCTTTTCGGCAAGGAAATAGGCAAAGCGCGCGCTGTCGAGCACGCCCGCCATACCCACGACCTTGTTGTGCGGCAGGCCCGAAAATTCGCGCAGGGCCCAGACCATGGCGTCGAGCGGATTGGTGATGCAGATGACAAAGGCGTTAGGGGCATAGGTCTTGATGCCCTCACCGACGGCCTTCATGACCTTGAGGTTGATGCCGAGCAGGTCATCGCGGCTCATGCCCGCCTTGCGCGGCACACCGGCGGTGACGATACAGACATCAGCGCCAGCAATATCGGCATAGTCATTGGCACCCTTAAGGATGCTGTCCTTGCCGAACACGGCGGAGGCCTCAGCAATATCCAAGGACTTGCCCTGAGGCGTGCCTTCGGCAATGTCAAACAGGATGACGTCGCCCAGCTCTTCGCGGGCTGCGATATGAGCAAGGGTGCCACCGATCATACCGGCGCCAATAAGGGCGATCTTCGCGCGAGCCATCAAGCGTCTCCAAGGTCTAAGGGGGAAATGAAAAGGTCCCGCGCGGAATAGACCCGGATGAACGACACTGCAAGACCATCAAGGTAGCAAACGCAATAGACGCCCGGCGATCTGATGCTTAAAAGCTGTCCGAACATTGACGAGGCACCCCATGTCCAAGACCAACCCCGGCCGCTATTTCGAAGATTTCCGTCTGGGTGAGGTTCTGGCCCACGCCACGCCGCGCACCCTCACCGCCGGGGATGTCGCGCTCTATACCGCCTTCTATGGCCCGCGTTTTGCGCTCTTTAGCGCAGACAGCTTTGCCCAGAGCTGCGGCCTCAGCCAAAGCCCCATCGATCCTCTGATCGTCTTCCACATGGTGTTCGGCAAGACCGTGCCGGATGTGTCGCTCAATGCCGTGGCCAATCTGGGCTATGCCGATGGCCGCTTCCTTGCCCCCGTCCATGCGGGCGATACGGTCTCGTCCAGCTCTGAAGTCATTGGCTTAAAAGAAAACTCCAACCGCAAGACCGGCGTGGTCTATGTGCGCACCACCGGCGTCAACCAGCATGGCACAGCGGTGCTGACCTATGTGCGCTGGGTCATGGTTCGCAAGCGCGATGAGGCCGCCCCGATCGCCCAAGAGGCCGTCCCTGCCCTGCCCGCCTGCGTCTCTGCAGCCGATCTGGTGATCCCAGCGGGTCTGTCCTTTGCCCATTATGATTTTGCTCTGGCAGGCTCTGCCCACGCCTTTGAGGACTATGAGATCGGCGAGAAGATCGACCATGTCGACGGCATGGCCATCGAAGAGGCCGAGCACCAGATGGCCACCCGGCTCTATCAGAACACGGCCAAGGTCCATTTCAATCAATATGAGCGCGCCAAGGACCCGACGGGCCGACGCCTCGTCTATGGCGGCGTGGTCATCTCGACGGCCAAGGCCCTGTCCTTCAATGGGCTAGAAAATGCCGGTCTGATCCTTGGCATCAATGGCGGTCGTCACGTGAACCCCTATTTTGCCGGGGCCACCGTCTTTGCTTGGAGCGAGGTGCTCGACCGGGCCGAAATCCCCGGCCGCAGCGATATTGGGGCCTTGCGCCTACGTCTGGTCGCGACCAAGGACCGGCCCTGCAGCGATTTCCCGGATAAGGATAGCGATGGAAAATATCCCTCTGAAGTCATTTTGGATTTCGATTATTGGGCCGCGGTACCGCGCAAACGCTAATTTCTTTAGCCGCAGCTAAATTTCGACTTAAAGCGATTGCGAACTGGGCTGCGATCCGAGATAGGTTTGCAGCGCTTTAAAAGAGATTCAGATGACCTTCGTGCTTGCTCCGGCCTTTGACGAGACCTCTGAGTTTCTGTGCGACCTGACCCTTTGCGAAGCGCGCCTGCAGTTGGATGCGCGCTATGGCTGGATCGTGCTGATCCCGCGCCGCGCCGACATGCGCGAGCTTGAAGACCTGTCCATGGCCGAGCGTCTGGTCTTGATGGAAGAGATTGTCTTGGCCAGCCAAGCCGTTCGGGCCATCAGCGACGCTATCGGTCTGCCGACCGAAAAGCTCAATGTTGGGGCCTTGGGCAATGTGACCGCCCAGCTCCATGTCCATATTGTCAGCCGTCGCAGCGATGATGCGGCTTGGCCCGGTCCGGTCTGGGGCCATAGCCCTGCCGCACCCTATAGCTCCGACCGGCTTGAAAAGGCTCGCGCCGCAGCCCTTGCCGTCTTTGAAGAGGCTGGCTTTTTCAGCGCTTCATAGTCACTGGGATCTTACGATTATCGTCCCAGAGGTTGCCGGACCATTGGCCCGGACCTGATGGCGTCAGAACGATCTCGGTCGCCCCCTCACCATCGCGTTCATAGAAACTCATCCGCAGACCGTCCTCGTCGCGATAGATCTCGGCGATAAAGCCAGAGCCGCCGAGGGCCGATTGTCGGCGAAGATCGCGCCAAGCCCCCTCAACCCCGCCCTTGGGCAGATCCGACAACTGAAAACCAAACAGGGGCTGGCCATCGGCCGTCAAAAGCCGCCAAGCCCCCTCGAGCGGACCTTGCATCTGATCCACCACCGAATAGGACTGGCGCAGCTGTCGGTCGAAGGCCTCCTCCTGCGGGGTCAAGGGTCCGCCGGGGGTCTTGGCCACCTGATCAATGGTAACGGGCGCTGGATCAGGTTCAGCTGGGATGGGCTGAGCGCAAAGGACCACAGGCATGGCGACCAGCGCCACACCCGTTAGGACTGTTGCCGCCCAGCGACGCATCATGGCTAGGCGGCTGCCGCTTCGGCGATCGCGGCAGCCACGGCGACAAGGCTCTCGGCCTGCACCAGATGCAGCAACTCAGCCATGCGGCCCTCGACGCGGATCGCGCCCTTGCCTTGATTTTCCGGCAAGGCGAAGGCCGCGATGACGGCCTTTGCCCAAGCCACCTCAGCCTCGGACGGCGAGAAGATGCGGTTGCAGATCTCGACCTGCTTGGGATGGATCAGGGTCTTGCCGTCAAAGCCAAAATCGACCCCCTGCTCGCAGATGGCGCTCAGACCCTCCTCATTATCGATATCGTTGTAGACCCCGTCCAATATGGTCAGGCCATAGAGCCGTGCGGCGGCCACCGACAGGGACAGGGCGGCATGGAAGGGGGCGCGGTCTGGCGTCTGGCGCGCGCGCATCTCCTTGGCCAGATCATTGGTGCCCATCACCCAGGTGGTCATGCGGCTGGAGGTGCTGGCCTCAGCGATCTGGGGCAGGTTGAACAGGCACCGGCAGGTCTCGATCATGGCCCAAAGCTGGGTCGAGGCCGGGGCCGCTGCGATGGCGTTATTATAGGCCGCAACATCGGCGGCATCATTAACCTTGGGCACCAGGATGGCGTCGGGACCGGCTGCTGCTGCCGCCGCCAGATCGTCCGCCCCCCAGGGCGTGTCCAAGCCATTACAGCGAATGACCAGCTCGCGCCGACCAAAGCCACCGGCCTTAACCGCTGCCACCGCCTGCTCACGGGCCAGAGCCTTCGAGTCCGGGGCCACCGCGTCTTCAAGATCCAAGATCACCACATCGCAGGGCAGGGTCCGCGCCTTGTCGATGGCCTTGGCATTGGAGGCGGGCATATAGAGGGCGCTACGGCGCGGCTTGACGGTCTTGGACATGGATCGGTTCCCTTGGATCGAATGGGGACATTATCAGGCTTTTATCAGACGCCTCTTAGCCTCTAAGATAGGGCCATGACCACCCGTTATGACGAGACCGCACTGAACGTTTTAGGGCAAGAGCTTTTGCCCTGTTCCAACGCGCCCCTGACCGGGTTTTTCCGCAATGGCTGCTGCGAGACCGGACCCGATGATCTGGGGCTCCATACGGTCTGCGCGGTCATGACCGCCGAGTTTCTGGCCTTCAGTCGAAGGGCGGGCAATGACCTATCAACGCCGCGTCCGGACCTGCATTTTCCTGGCCTTAGGCCCGGAGACCGCTGGTGCCTGTGTGCCCCGCGCTGGAAAGAGGCGCTGGATGCAGGGGCTGCCCCCGGTGTGGTGCTCGAAGCCACGCACGAGGAGAC
>CAISGS010000228.1 GCA_903884915.1 uncultured Caulobacteraceae bacterium
CCAAACGAACCCGCCGGACCACTTCATGGCCGCAGCGACCATGTCATCGATCAGACGGTGCTCATAGGTGATGCCAGCGGCCTTGAAGGCGGTCGCGAACTCGGCGTCGAACACCTCTTGGAACAGGTCCTTGAAGCGGCCGTCATAGGCCTTGAGGATCGTGTTCTTGGTCGACAGATAGACCGGATAGTTGCGCTGCAGGCCATAGGCGAGCGAGGCGCGGGCAAATTCACGGATCGACTCATCGAGATTGTACATGCCCATGGCGACGCCGCCGCCGGGATAGGTGAAGATCTCGTGCTCGATGACCTTACCGTCGTCGCCGACAAAGGTCATGGTCAGCTTCCCGGGGCCAGGAACGACAAAGTCCGTGGCCTTGTACTGGTCACCAAAGGCGTGACGGCCGATGATGATGGGCTGGGTCCAGCCGGGGACCAGACGCGGGACGTTCTGACAGATGATCGGCTCGCGGAACACAACGCCGCCGAGGATGTTGCGGATGGTGCCGTTTGGCGACTTCCACATCTTCTTCAGACCAAACTCGGCCACGCGGGCTTCGTCAGGGGTGATGGTGGCGCACTTGATGCCGACGCCGTGCTTCTTGATGGCGTGGGCCGCGTCGATGGTCACCTGATCGTCGGTGGCATCGCGATTTTCCATGCTCAGGTCGTAATAGTCGATGTCCAGATCCAGGAAAGGCAGGATCAACTTGTCCTTGATCAGCTTCCAAATGATGCGGGTCATTTCATCGCCGTCGAGGTCGACGACAGGGTTGGCAACTTTAATCTTGGCCATGGTTCGGCTCTCCCAATGAACGGGGCGCGATTTTCTACAGCACGGCACACAGGGCCGGACCGCTCGCGACGCAAGGCGTATAGACTGCCAACTGTTGATGAGCAACGGCGACTGAGCGCCTTAACTATGACTCTAGGGCATTTGCTTAAAACAGCGTCGTCGGCTATCGCGGGGCGTGACCCAATTGACCCCGCCTTGTGTGATCTTGAACGCGCCGCAACTGGCCGAGAATATCGGCGCGGTCGCACGCGTTATGGCCAATTTTGGCCTCTATGACCTTCGCCTCGTTCGGCCGCGTGATGGCTGGCCGCAGGAGCGCGCTTGGGCCAGTGCGTCGGGTGCCGATTGGCCGCTCGACAATGCCAAGGTCTTTGATCGCCTCGAAGATGCCGTGGCGGACCTGTCTTTGGTCTATGCCACGACTGCGCGGCCTCGCGAGGCGCGGCTTCCGGTCATCACGCCCCGTCAGGCGGCAACAGAGCTCTTTGACGCATCAAACCAAGGCCAAGCGGTGGGGCTATTATTCGGCGGCGAGCGGGCAGGGCTCGAGACCCTCGATATCGCCCTTTGCCAAGCCATCGTCACCATCCCCATCGACCCGAAATTCCATTCGCTCAATCTGGCGCAGGCGGTGGCTCTGAATGCCTATGAGTGGCGCATGGCGCTGGATGATCGCCCGCCCGCCATCTTTGACGAGGTCTCCCCTCCGGCGGATCTGGCCGAGGTTCAGGGCTTTTACGACCATCTGGAAAAGGAGCTCGACACCTCCGGCTTCTTCTTCCCGCCCGAAAAGCGCCCCTCGATGATCCGCAACCTGCGCGCCATCTATGCACGGTCGCGGCTGTCGGTGCAGGAGGTTCGCACCCTACGCGGTGTGGTCACCGCCCTGACACGCGGACGCGGGCAGGTCTTGGCGCGTATGGCACGGGCCAAAGCCTTTGAAGACAAGGCGCAGCGCGCCAATCCCCAGCAAGGAAAAGACGATGAGTGAGATCGAAATTCTGGGCAGTCACCGGGTCCATGGTGGCACCTTGACCTATGTACGCCATGCGTCAGCGGCGACCACAACACCCATGCGGTTTTCGATCTTTGTGCCAGAAGGGGAGGGGCCGTTCCCCAGCCTGATCTGGCTGTCGGGCCTGACCTGCACCGAAGAGAATTTCACCGCCAAGGCCGGGGCTTACCGCGCCGCCAGCGCCCACAAGATGATCATTGTTGCCCCCGACACCAGCCCGCGCGGCGAGGGCGTGGCCGATGATGCGGCCTATGATCTGGGACAAGGGGCGGGGTTCTATATCAACAGCACAGAGGCCCCTTGGGCCCCGCATTTCCAGATGGAAAGCTACATCACGCGGGATCTGATTGCGGCGGTCGATGCCAATTTCCCGACCGATCCGGCGCGGCGCGGGGTCAGCGGCCATTCGATGGGCGGACATGGTGCCCTGACCTTGGCGCTGAAATATCCGGACCTGTTCAAGAGCGTGTCGGCCTTCGCGCCCATCGTCTCGCCAACCACCTGTGACTGGGGCCGCAAGGCCTTTACGGCCTATCTGGGCGCCGATGAGAGCCTGTGGACCGCCCATGATGCCTGCTGTTTGATCGCGGCGGGTGCGGGTAAGTCGTTCGACGATATTCTGGTTGATCAGGGTCTGGGCGATAACTTCCTTGAGAACCAACTTCGCCCTGAACGTCTAGAGGCGGCAGCGGCTGAAGCGGGCGTGAAGGTCACGGTGCGTCGTCAGCCCGGCTATGACCATTCCTACTTCTTTATGGCCAGCTTCATCGACGATCACGTGGCCTTCCACGCGGCCCGCCTCTAAGGGGTCTTAGCGGATCGTCGTGGTCCAGGTCTGATTGCTGGACTGGACCACGGCATCGCGCCTTGCGCCGTTGTTCCACACGCGAACCGAAAGGCTGTCGCCGGTTAGCCAGCGCAGATCGCACGGCGCGGGGGCATCGCTGACCTGCACGCCCTTGGCCCAAGACCCACCGACCTGTTCGATGATCTCGACCCCTGTAAAGTCAAAGCGCTTGACCACGGCGGCAGCAAAATAGCGGCCATCGGGCGAGGGCGTTGGAATGTCCGATAGGCGAGCCTGCGCGCCTGTATGGCGGTTGAGCAAAATATAGCTGATCACGCCGCCTTCAGTGATTTGAACCAAGTCTGCCGATAGGCCTCGGTAGGAGGCGACATAGCGATAGGTGACAGGCCCAACGGCGGATGTTGCCTGGTCATCAAACAGCCCGGCGCCGACCCGCAAGGAGGATCCAAGCCTCAAGGCCCCGCCGCTTTCGGCAATGACGCGGTCCTCTGGCATCAGCGTGACGGGTGGGCGGTTGGCAATAGTGCTGCAGCTTGTCAGGCCTTCGGTAAAGGCCGCGTCGAGCAGGCTGGGGACCGTGCTTGCAATCGGCTTGGCCTGCGAGGTTGCGATGGGGGCGACCGAGACGGGCGTTACCGCTGCGGGGGTTGCCTTTTCGGTGGCCTCTTCCACCGCAATCGGGGTGCGTTGCATCGTCGGCTCAGCCACGGGCGCGACCTTGGCGTCCGATATGGGCTTAGCGGCAGGGGTGACGGGAGCCAGTTGAACCGGAGCGCTGATCGCGGTGCTTGCGGGCGCGCTGGGTGGCGCACTGGCATCAACGACAATAGGATATTCCGGTGCGCGGCCTTTCAAACCGGCACATCCCGATAGAACGCTGGCCGACAAAAGGAGCGTGATGATCTGGCACTGGTTCATGATGGTCTCTTTTAGCCCGCCTCAACAGGGGTCAACGGGGTCATAACGGGGCTGAATCGCCCAAAAGGGCAAGGGTGAAGACCGCTTGCCCAGCGAAGAGCCGGCCCTGATGACGCAAAATTGCACGTCAATTTCGCCCGAATGATGTCCTGCCTATCGCCCAGAGACGCGAACAGCGCTAAGAGACCGAACCATGAGCAAGACCCCGACCCCCGACTCGTCGGCTGCC
>CAISGS010000229.1 GCA_903884915.1 uncultured Caulobacteraceae bacterium
ACATTGCGCCAATAGCGGAAGGCCGTGATCGAGGTCAGGTCAAAGCCGCCCAACTCATAGTTCGCCTGCACAAAGGCGCCCGAATTCATGTCCAAAACGCTCGATGGCGAGTTCAGCGACACGTTGGTATTGTCCATCGACGCGGTGATGCCCTCGGCGGCAAGGATTTTGGGTAGGTTGACGCTGTTGGTCTTAATGCCGCTCGGATAGCCGATATTATAGGTCGCGACATAGATGGCACCGGTCGATTTCAAATTGGAGTCGGTATAGTCGACACCCGCCAGAACGCTGAATTTTGGGGTTGGCGTGAAGAGAAGCTTGCCGCGGAAACCTTGGCTCTTATAGCCATTGTTCTTTGTGCCATTGAAGATGTTGTCGACATTGCCTTCGTAACCGCTGGTCACGGCGGCCAGTCGGCCACTGAGGACGCCCTTGACAATTTCGCCGTTCACCGCGCCGGAAATGCGATATTCGTTGCCCTGATAGTAGGCGCCTTCGATATAGCCGCTCGCCTCAGGAGTTGGGTTGGTCGTGATAATGCTGATCACGCCCGCCGAGGCGTTCTTACCAAACAGGGTGCCTTGAGGGCCGCGCAGCACTTCGACGTGGTCCAGATCGACAATGTCGGTCACCATCTGACCGGGACGGGCCAGAACCACGCCGTCGACGACGGTCGAGACGGTGGGCTCGGCGCCTGGCGAGGTGGTGATGGTGCCAAGGCCGCGGATCAGAAGCGAGGCATCCTTATTCGACGGCGAGGTTCTGGTCTCGACACTGGGGATTACGGCCACCAGATCGACGATATTGTTACGGTTTTCTTGGCGAACCAGAGCGCCGCTGACGACGCTAACCGCGACGGGCGTGGTTTGCAGCGACTCGTTACGCAAACGGGCGGTCACGACCACCTCTTCGACCTGATTATCGGTCTTTGCAGCGGTTTCTGGTGCCGTGGTCTGGGCCATGGCCGCGCCAGCAAGGCTTGAGCTGGCCAAAAGCGCCGCGACGAAAGCGCCGCGCGATGTGTTTTTCAGCAGGATGCTGTTGGTCGTCTTTACGGACATTTGTGGTTCCCCTTGTCTTCCGTTTGTTTCAATTCAGTTTTTTATGGGGCTAGAGGCCAAGCTCTGCCATCTCTACGGATCTTTTCTCACGCGCACTGATCTCTGCGGCTGCGCCGATGGCAACGGCCAAATAACCGTCTTGGGCGGTCACTTCGACCGGTCCGGCCCCGCGAACAGCAGCGTTGAACTTTTGATGTTCATAGAAGGTCGAGCCATGGTGGCTGCCGGCCTTGAGGGCGGTTTCGTCGGTCTCAACGATCTCGCGCGAGACATTTTTCGGATTACGGAACCCGACCCGCGGCGCATAGACCAAGGCGCCCTCAGGAATGAATAGATCCAGCCGAGCCTTGTCGCCCACCGCCGTCACCTCTTCTTGGTTCTCGGCCCCCTCGGCGAACATCGACAGGTCCAACATGGCGCGAACGCCATTGGCGAAATCGACGGTCGTGAAGCTGTTGTCGATAATGTCGGGCGTCTCACCATTATAGCGCTCGTCCTTGTGGTTGACGTCCATCGCGCCAGAGCAATAGACGCGCACCGCTTCGGACCCGACAATCAGGCGCATCAGGTCGAAGAAGTGGCAGCACTTCTCCACCATGGTTCCGCCCGTATTGCGGTTAAATCGGTTCCAATCCCCGACCTTCGGCAAGAAGGGGAAGCGATGTTCGCGGATCGACAACATCTGTAGGCGTCCGACCTTGCCCGCATGGATCTGATTAACGTACTCGACCATCGGCGGCATGTAGCGATATTCCATCGCCGTCCAGAAAGGGGCCGTCGATTGCGCCGCGCGCTCCACCACCCAGCGGGCGTCGTCCAAGGTGGTCGCCAGCGGCTTTTCGCACAGGATGGCGAGGCTTGCGTCAAACAGGGGCTCGAGCACCTTGCGATGGGTATAGTTCGGGCTCGCGACAATCACGGCATCGACCAGACCGCTCTTGGCCAAGGATGCACTATCGGCAAAGCATGCAACCGTCTCGCCGCCCGCGCCCAAAGCGTCTCGCGCCATGTCGAGGGACTGGGCAACCGGATCGGCAAGGGCGGTGACGACCGCGCCGGGTGTAATGGCCAGATTGCGGATATGCTCACGAGCCATTAGCCCGGTACCCACAATACCGTAACGCACCACCTCAACCACAATCCGCCCCTTATTTTTTATGACAGCCTCACTTTAGGCTGGAACTTACAAAGAGGGCAAGGGCGCACAGGCCCCGACCGGCCCTTCAAGATCAGGAGAAATTCTAACTTAACATTCTGTATTTTTATGATTTACGGCTCAAAACTCGGCGAGGGCGGCAGGCCCTAAAGCCTGGCAGGACCCTCAATTTCCGCCGCGCCTATGATCCGTATGCAACAGTTTGCTAGGCTTTTTACGGGATGCGAAATTCCCACCCTTAGACCCGCGCTATACCCCATGGGGCACCCCTCTGGATTAGACCAGAGGGCCATGGTCGATATGGGGCAGGACGTGGCGGGCAAAGAGGTCGGCCTCTGCGGCATGGGGATAGCCAGACAGGATAAAGGCCTCAATGCCCATGGCGCGGTAGTCATTGAGCTTGGCCAGCACCTGATCAGGATCACCGACGATCGCCGCGCCGCATCCGGACCTTGCCCGCCCGATGCCGGTCCAGAGATTGGCTTCCGCATAGCCATCATCGCCCGCCGTCTCGCGAAGGGCGACCTGGGCCTGAACGCCGGCCGATTTGGAGTCCAGAGCCTTTGCCTTGATCGCGGCCCCCACCTGATTATCGAGCTTGCTTAACAGGCGGTCGGCGGCGGTGCGCGCTTCCGACTCGGTATCGCGCACCACCACATGGGCGCGGTAGCCAAAGCGCAGGGTTCGGCCATAGCGCGCCGCCCGGGCGGTCATTTCGGCGATAATGTCTGCGACCGCTTCCTTGCGATCAGGCCACATCAAAAACACGTCAGCCCCCCTGGCCGCAGCATCACGGGCATCCTCGGATAGTCCGCCGAAATAGAGCAACGGCGCCTTACCCGAATGGGTCCGGACACGGGGCGGTTCGATCTGGAGGTTCCAGAACTCGCCCTGATGGTCGAGCGCCTCACCATTGAGCATGGTCTTGAGGATCGACATGGCCTCAACCGTGCGGGCATAGCGCGGTGCCGAGGCCAGCTTTTCACCGGGCATGTCCGAGGAAATGATGTTGACGGTAAGCCGTCCGCCCAAAATGCGGTCGATGGTGGCGATCTGACGGGCCAATTGCGGCGGCCACATCTCACCGATGCGCACAGCCATCAACAGACGCATGCGCCGAACCTGGGTCGCGATGGCGGCGGCAAAGGCGGTGGTGTCTATGCCCAGTTCATAGCCCGAAGGCAGGAGGATATTATCAAACCCGCCTGCCTCGGCCTGCAGAACGATATCGCGGCAGTGCTCCCAGCTTGACTGGAGACGCTCATCGGGAACACCCAAAAACTCATAGTCATCGTCGCAAAGGGCCGAAAACCAGCTAATCTCGCACGGCGCCTGCGTCATGGCAGAGGCACTCCAAGAGCAGCGACCAGCACCTCGTACCAGGCCTGACGGGTCCAGCGAGGCTTGTAGGCGTCTGGGATCTCGGCAATCCGGGCCGGGGTCTGGGTGCCGACGATGGGAATGGGCCGGGCCGGGTGGGCCATGATCCAGCTATAGGCCGCGGCCGCCAGCGACACCCCATAGGTCTCAGCCACCGCGCTGAGGGCTGCTGCCACAGCACGCTCGCGGTCGGAGCCCGGCTGAGCGAGCCGTCCGCCGCCCAGCGGTGACCAAGCCAAGACCGTCATGTTGCGCGCAATCGCCTGATCCATCGTCCCGTCGGAAAGGGGCCCGACCGATAGCGGCGAAAATTCTGGCTGGGTTGAGACCACCGGCAGTCGAAGATGGGCGGCAAAGGCCTCGACCTGAGAGGTCGTGTAGTTGGACACCCCAACCGCGCCAATCTTTCCCGCCTCATGGGCCGCTTCCAGCGCCCGAGCAATTTCAGCCGGATGGGTCAAAATGTCTGGGCGGTGAATCTGCCAGAGGGCGACATGCTCGACACCCATGCGGCTCAAGGAGGCATCAATGGCCGAGGTCAGATAGGTCTGGCTGGAATTATAGGGCACACCCATCTCAATTCCGCCCTTGGTGGCGATCACCATCTGCTTGGCCAGGCTCGGGGCCTGTTTCAGCACCGCGCCCAAGAGGGCCTCTGCCGCGCCAAAGGGCTCGCCATTGTCTGGGCCATAGATGTCAGCCGTATCGAACAGGGTCACCCCCGCATCGAGCGCAGCCTGCACTCTGGCTTGGGCGGCGTTCACATCCGCGCCGCAGAAACGCCACATCCCCCAAGCGATAGAGGAGACGGAAGGCCCTCCCGCATAGAGGTCACGATTTTTGTTGGGTTCAGGAAGGTATGTCATCGACGGCATACTATGCGCCAAACGGGTCATGTCAACGCGAGCCAAGGCCGTGTTAACGGCTTTCCGACAACACTGGAGCTAGGGGCGAAAACAGGGATGTTTTGGCAAAAGGCCCGGCGTCAGATCTCCATCAGGTCTCGGCCGATGATGATTTTGCCCGAAAAATGAGGTCTGACGGCCTCGATCCAATCCTCATCCTTGATGGCGCTATTCCCGCCCGGCACCAGATGAGACAGGACGAGGGTCTTGACTCCAGCCTCCGTGGCCACACGTCCAACATCTGCCGCGGGGGTATGGCTCGCTAAGAGATGTTCTCGCAAGGTCTTAGCATTGGGCTCTGTCGCGATCAACTGCTCTAGCGCGGGCAGATAGAGGGCCTCATGGACCAGGACATCGGCACCGCGGGCAAGCGCGATCAGGCGATCACTGGCGCGCGTATCACCCGATATGACAATCGACCGATCGGGACAGTCAAAGCGATAGGCAAAGGCGGGGGTAATCGGGGGGTGGTCGACAAGGGCCGCGGTCACCTTGACCCACTGATCCTGCATGACCAGGCCGCCCGTCGAGATCTCGTGGGGCACAATCCTATCGGCCAAGGGGGGGCGGCCCTCGTCGGCAATCCTTGTGCGGATATCGACCTCATTCAGGTCTAAAAAGAGCTGCGTCATCCGCGCCAAGGGCGGCGGGCCATAGGCTTGGACCGGCTTGGACAGGTTCGCGGCCCAGCTGAGCAACAGCAGATTGCCATAGTCCGCATTATGGTCCGAATGGTGGTGGGTGATGAACAGATGGCTCAATGAGGAAAGAGAGATGCCCGCCATCACCAACTGCCGCGCAACACCATCGCCGCAGTCGATCACATAGGCCCTGTCACCCACCATAATGACCTGCGCCGGCGCCGACCGGTTTGCCTTTGGCGTTGGGCCGCCGCCTGTGCCCAGCAAGATCAGGCGTGATCTTGTGGTGGCAGGCGTTTTGGCGCTCGCCAAGCCTGATCCGGATACCGCCCACCCGAGCCCACCGGCCAAGGTCCCACGACGGGTTAAACTCAGTGTCATCGCCATAGCCCTCTCTGCAAATAGCCCACCCAGGACCGCGCTTCGCGATTATATACCATAGGTAGGATCTGTCGATGGGGACGCGAAGGAACGCACCCTTCACGGACCTAGTGTTCACACCTTGGGCCCCATGATCTCGGGTCGACGCCGCCAATCAATCTGGGTATAGCCCATTATAGGGTGGGGCTTATGCTTGGGTGGACCGTGTCCGCACAGGTCAAGGCCACCGCCATAGCCACTCGACCCAAACCCCTCTGAGGCCAGACA
The DNA here is from genome assembly GCA_903884915.1 of uncultured Caulobacteraceae bacterium. Taxonomy (GTDB): domain Bacteria; phylum Pseudomonadota; class Alphaproteobacteria; order Caulobacterales; family Caulobacteraceae; genus CAISGS01. The sequence goes on from CAISGS010000229.1 coordinate 5,792, forward strand.
TGCAATTTGATGAAGTCGTCCTAGGTCGCCGCAGCATCCGCGGTTACAAGCCCGATCCCGTCCCGCAAGCGCTGATTGAGGAGATCCTCACCCTCGCCATGCGCGCGCCCTCGTCGATGAACACCCAGCCTTGGAACTTCTATGTCCTGACCGGTGAACCTCTGGACCGTATCCGGGCCGGAAACACCGAACGGAA
>CAISGS010000230.1 GCA_903884915.1 uncultured Caulobacteraceae bacterium
CGCCGATGTACCACAGGCACATTTGCGACAGACCGGCATATTTGTCACCGGCAAACAGAGGCTTGCCTTCGCCCCAGATCGATTGGTGCACGTGCATGCCGCTGCCATTGTCGGCAAACATCGGCTTGGCCATGAAGGTTGCGCTCTTGCCATAGGCCGCCGCGACGTTCTGGATCACGTACTTATACATTTGAAGCCGGTCAGCCATGACGATCATGGTGTCGAACTTCAGACCCAGCTCGTGCTGAGCGGGGGCGACCTCGTGGTGATGCTTTTCAGGCTTCATGCCCAGCTCGCCCATCACCGCCAGCATTTCGCCGCGCAGGTCTTGGCCGGAGTCAACGGGGTTCACAGGAAAATAGCCGCCCTTTGGCCCAGGGCGGTGGCCCATATTGCCTTCTGGATAGGACTTGCCGGTATTGATCGGCAGCTCGCTGGCATCATAGGAATAGCCGGTATTGTGTGGGTCGGTGGACCATTTCACATCGTCAAAGATGAAGAACTCAGCTTCGGGGCCGAAATAGACGGTGTCGCCCACGCCAGCAGCCTTCACATAGTTGAAGGCCTTCTTAGCGATCGAACGCGGGTCGCGGTTGTAGGGCTCGTTCGTGTCTGGGTTCAGCACATCGCAGAACAGAACCATCGTGGTCTGCTGATAGAACGGATCGATGTGCGCGGTGCTCAGGTCCGGACGCAGCTTCATGTCCGACTCGTTGATGGCCTTCCAGCCAGCGATCGACGAACCATCGAACATGGTGCCATCATTGAGGAAGTCGTCATCGACCAGGTCGATGTCAAAGGTAACGTGCTGCATCTTGCCGCGAACGTCGGTAAAGCGAACGTCAACATATTTGACGTCCTTTTCTTTGATTTCGGCCAGAATTTTCTCGGCTGTCATGCTCGTGGTCCCTTGAGAGCGTGGAGAGGGTTAGTCGTTAGAACGTGGTTAGATCGCCAAGTCGCCCGTTTCGCCTGTGCGAATACGAATGACCTCGACAATTTCAGAAACAAAGATCTTGCCGTCGCCAATACGGCCCGTACGCGCTGCTGTCTGAATGGCTTCGAGCGCGGATGCAAGCTGTCCGTCGGAAACGACCAGCTCAATTTTGATCTTGGGCAAGAAATCCACAACATATTCGGCGCCGCGATAGAGCTCAGTATGGCCCTTTTGGCGACCATAGCCCTTGGCCTCGATCACCGTCATGCCCTGAACGCCAAGCTCCTGTAGGGCCTCTTTCACTTCATCAAGTTTAAAGGGCTTTATAACGGCTTCGATCTTTTTCATGGGCGGGGATTCATGGCCGGGCGTTATGGCCGAACCGGTCACGAGGAGAGACCGTCCGACGGTGGATCTGTACAGCAAAGACGGAGCACAGGGCGGCTGCCTTAAACAAGCTGCCGCAATGTCGCATCCCCGTTGAGGTCGCTCATGGCTCTATGATGGCTAAAAATTCATCACGCAACGCATAATTTTTCGACAGTTAGGGGTTGGACGAAAATGGCTTGAGGTCGAGCCTTTAAGCCCTAGGATTGCGGCATCGCGCGGCCCTTTGATTGAATCGATAGTGCCGCCCGCCGCAGATTCAGCATTTGACGTGCAAATCTGAAGAAATGGATAGTTTTGATCCCGAATTGGCGAAGGCTTCGGAAGGCTGTGAAATGAGCAAAGTGTACATGATCCGGCATGGCAAGCCCGCCTCGACCTGGGGGGATGCGGATCCCGATCCGGGGTTAGATGAGACCGGGCACGCTCAGGCGCGAGCTGCAGCGGAAGTTCTGCTGGCCTTGCCGCAAGCCGATAGGCCAACAGCGGTCATCAGCTCACCGCTGCGTCGCTGCCGCGAGACAGCGCAACCCTTCGCCGATGCGCTTGGCGTTCCGGTGATCATCGACCCGCGGGTTGGCGAGATACCAACCCCTAACGCCTTGACCGCTGAAGAGCGTCCAGGATGGCTAAAGGCCGCATTCGGCGGACTGTGGCGCGATATGGTCGGGGATATGGACTATCTCGATTGGCGAGCCAGCGTCAGTGCGGCTGTGGCCAGCTATCAAGGCATGGCGGTCTTTAGTCATTATGTTGCCATCAATGCCGTTGTATCGCTGAGTCAGAACGATGATCGAGTCTTGTGTTGCACCCCGGACCACACCTCAATCCTGACCTTCGCGGTCGAAGAGGGGCGGGTTCGTCTCCTTTCCCTCGGCCAGCAGGCTGATACGCAGGTTCTTTAGGCGCTATGATCCACGACAATTCTCCGGAGCTCTGGCTGAGCAAGTTCCCTTGGCCGACGGCCGCCTCGCATAAACATAGCCGGGGCCGGATGATTGTGGTTTCAGGCAATGCATGGAGTACCGGCGCGGCGCGATTGACAGCCAGGGCGGGGCTGCGGATTGGGGCCGGTCTGGTGACCCTTCTGTCATCGCCTGAGGCTCTGGCGGTCAATGGGGCCCATCTCGAAGCAGTGATGCTGCAACCGTTCGAGACCGAAGCTGAGCTAGAAGCGGCGGCCAGCAGCGTCGATGTCGCTGTGATCGGGCCTGCAGCAGGCGTCGATGAGGCCACAGTCTCCAATCTCTTTGCCCTTGCGCGGACCGGGGCGGCCTTGGTTGTCGATGCCGACGCCCTGACGGTCTTTCGCCACGATGTCAGCGAGCTGTTCTCAGTTCTGGACCGCGATGACGTCTTAACCCCGCATCAGGGCGAATTTGAGCGGCTGTTCCCGGGTCTGCTCCGGACAAGTCCTGATCGCACCGCCGCGACGCTGGAAGCCTCTAAGCGATCTGGATCAATCGTGCTCTTGAAGGGTAGTGACACAGTGATCGCCGCGCCTGACGGACGCTGTGTGGTCAATCGGGCAGGGTCAGTTTGGCTGGCGACAGCGGGATCAGGCGATGTTCTAGCCGGACTGATTGCAGGATTGATTGCTCAGGGCATGGACAGTTTTGACGCCGCCTGCGCTGCCGTCTGGATCCATTCTGAAGCCGCAAACCGCCATGGTCCCGGCCTGATTTCGGAAGATTTGCCGGGTTTGGTCCCGCAGGTTTTGGCCACGCTCTATAGCCGTCATTAGTCTTAAGATTTTGCGCGCTCGTCTTTAAGCATCTTCGTCAAGTCGCGGATCGACTCCGCCATGGCCAGAAGCTCTTTTTCGCGGAGCTGATCTATCTTGTGATGCAGGAGCTCGATCTCAAGCTCGGCCTTGATGTTGATCTGATGATCACTTTCGGCCTCGAGGCGGTCAATTTCTTGCTGCCGGTTCTGGCTCATCATGATGAACGGCGCGGCATAGGCGGCCTGAAAGGACAAGGCCAGGTTTAGCAGGATAAACGGATAGGGATCCCAATGTTGGATATAGGCTGTGACATTGAGGCCAATCCATAGAAGCAGGATCGTGCTTTGTATGATGATGAAGCGCCATGAGCCCATGGTGGAGGCTACGAGATCGGCGACCTTTTGGCCTTGCGTCAATTTAGGGCTTTTTGCCTCGGGCACTTGGCCTCCCCTTACCCCGAGGCGAAGGACACGCAATTCATCGAGCAATCGCTCCTCGGCTTCATGTATTTCTTGGGGTGCGGTTAGCGGGGGCATTGAAAAATCCTTGGACCGACGGCAGCTTTGGAGGCTATGGGCAGATTTGAAATTTTGAGTAGTTCACACCCATTCCGAACAATATCCTAGACCTATCCGCGATGGCCAAGATTTGGGTATCTAAGATTATTTATCCGTAGTCTGAAGGATCCTTTCGGTGAAATATTTATCAAAGAGCAGGTTCGTTATTTAGGGATTGGTAAAGGCTCTGACTCGTCATATTGGTTTATGGAACCTGTTGAAGTTAGAGGGGCCCATGCGAGACTGCGCGCGTTCTTTGATGCTGGTCTTGTTTTTGTTCGTGGCAGGCTGTGGCGGCGGCGGCGGCGGCGGCGGGTCCGCCACGACAACGACGGGGCCAGCCCCGGTCGTTATTTCAGACGCTGACGCGGCGCGGCTTGTTACACAGGCAACTTTTGGCGTCACCGACGCCGATATTGAGCAGGTGAAGTCTAAGGGATATTCGAACTGGGTCTCTGACCAGCTCGCCCTTGCGCCCTCGGCCTCCCATCAGGCCTTTGTCGAGCGACGCCTGACCGAGATGCAGGTCACCAATGCGCGGGCGACCATTACTTCAACCGAGTTCTATCAAAGCTTTTGGTCGCAGGCCGCCAGTTCGCCAGATCAACTGCGCCAACGGGTCAAGTTCGCCCTGTCGCAGATCTTTGTGATTTCGTTGGCGGATAGCAATGTCGATCCCCGGGGGACCGCCTCCTATTACGACATGCTCGGCCAGCGTGCCTTTGGTAACTATCGCGACCTCCTTCAAGCCGTGACCCTTCACCCGATGATGGGGATCTATCTGACAAGTCTGGGGAACCAGAAAGAGGACGCCATCACGGGCAAACAGCCTGACGAGAACTATGCGCGTGAAGTGATGCAGTTGATGAGCATCGGTCTTTACAAGATGAACACCGATGGCTCGGCGGTTCTGGATTCCTCTGGCGCGCTGGTGCCAACCTATACGGCGCAAGACGTGACGGGCTTGGCCAAGGTCTTGACCGGCATGAGTTGGTATTCACCGACCCCGACCGCTACGACCTTTAAGGGCGGCTCGCGCAATGCCAATGCCACTGTGACGCCGATGATCCTCTACCCGGCCTACCATTCAACCTCGGCCAAGAGTTTTCTCGGGACCAATATCGCTGCGAGCGCCACGGCGGATCCGGAGGGAGATCTGAAGATCGCGCTGGACCGGCTCTATAACGACCCCAATGTTGGGCCCTTCATGGCCCGGCGCCTCATTCAAAATCTGGTCACCAGCAATCCAAGCTCTGCCTATATCGGCCGGGTCGCAGCGGTGTTTAACAATAATGGTGCGGGCGTGCGGGGCGATATGGCCGCCGTTGTAAAGGCTGTACTCCTCGACAGTGAAGCGCGTGACAGTGCCACGGCTGCGGGCCCTAGCTTTGGCAAGCTGAGAGAGCCCATCGTTCGAATGGGCAATTGGATGAGAACCTTCGGCGCGGTATCGGCGTCAGGGAACTATCTCCTCGGCAGCACAGCCAATCGCACATCCTTGGCGCAGGCCCCCTTGACGGCCTCATCGGTGTTCAACTTCTACCGCCCGGGCTTCGTGCCGCCCAATACACGAATGGCGCAGCAGAATCTGACGGCTCCGGAGTTCCAAATTGCCGACGAGGTCAGTGTGGCGGGCTATATCAACACCATGCAGACAACCATCGGCAACGGCATCGGCACGGGGACGGACATCAAGGCCGCCTACAGCCAAGAGATGGCAGTGGCCAAGGACCCCTCGGCGCTCGTCGACCGCATGAACAGGCTGCTCTATTCAGGCCAGATGTCGGCAGGCTTGCGAACCCAAATGATCAATGCTGTGACGGGCGTACCCATGCCAACAGGAACCCCCACCCAGGCCCAGACCGACGCGGCCCTGCTCAATCGAGCGAAGTTAGCGGTGTTCCTGGCGATGGTGTCGCCTGAATATATGGTTCAGAAGTGAGGCCGATCCGATGAGCGCTGGAAACTGGGATCGCAGGCATTTTCTGAGGGCAGGCGGGGCCTTGTCCGTGCTGGGGACGGCTGCGCCCTTTGCCTTGCAGATGGCAGCGGTCGGCTCAGCCGCCGGACAGAGCGCGCCGGACTATAAGGCGCTGGTCTGCCTGTTCATGTTCGGCGGCAATGACGCCAACAATATGCTGCTTGCCACCGATACGGATTCTTGGACCCGTTATTACGACACGCGCAATATTGGCGATGAGCCGATTGCCCTGATGCCGGTGGGCACCCCCGCCACGGCAGTGGGACAGGTCTCGGCCTTTACCAAGCGCACCGTGGCCATGAACATGCCCGAGGCTTGGGGCGGGGTTCTGCCCATCGTGCCCAATACGGTCAATCCGGTACCGGCGGGCACAGTGGCCTCTGCGAGGTCTTTTGCCCTTCACCCGGCACTGGGCCCCTTGCGAACCCTGTTTAATTCTGGCCGATTAGCGGCGGTGGCCAATATCGGCACGCTGGTGGCCCCCGTGACCAAGGCGGCCTATCAGGCCAAGACGGCAACGCTCCCGCTCAATCTGTTTTCGCACAATGACCAAGTCTCGACCTGGCAGTCCGGAAAGACAGAAGGCACCAAGGTGGGGTGGGGCGGTCGTTTTGCCGACCTGCTGGCCAGCATGAATGGCAACAACACGATCTTTACCGGCGTGTCCTTGGCCGGTAACGCCGTCTTTTTGGCGGGGCAGTCGATCGCTCAATATCAGATCAATACTGGAAATACCCCCGCAGTCTCGATCACGGGAACCAACTCGACTTCGGTGTTCGGCTCCAGCGTGGCCCCATCCGTCATGCGCGACATCATTCAGAGTTCCACCAACACCAACCTGATGGGCGCGGACTATAATGATCTGACCGCGCGCTCGATCAGTGCCGCCGCCGGTCTCAATGCCGCCTTCCAAGGGGCGAGCCCTGCCGCCATTCCTGCGCCGACGACCTATGTGCACCCCTCGACGGGCGTGGTTGCGCAAAATTCTCTAGCCTTACAACTCCAGTCGGTCGCCAAGATGATCGCCGCGGGGCCTTCGCTGGGCTTAAAGCGGCAGGTGTTCTTTGTCGGCATCGGCGGCTTTGACAATCACGACTATCAAAACGACGCCCAGCCGGGCCTCTTGACCCAGGTCGCCCACGCCATGTCTTATTTCGATGGGGTTCTGGGCAATATTGGCGGGCTGGATATGCGCGCCAATGTCACCACCTTCACGGCCTCAGACTTCTCGCGCACCTTCGCGACCAACGGCGATGGCACAGACCATGCTTGGGGTGGCCACCATTTCGTGATGGGCGGCGCGGTCAAGGGCAAGGACATTTACGGCCAGTTCCCAACGGTTGGCTTGGATAAGGGCAGCTTCAACAATCCCGACTTTGCCGGATCAATCATGATCCCGCGCGTTTCTGTGGATCAGTATGGCGCCACCATGGGCCGCTGGCTGGGGGCGTCGGATAGCGACCTGCAGACCATTTTCCCGAACCTCAAAAACTTCAACACGCCCTATCTCGGTTTCCTCTAGAGAAGGGCAAGGTTTCGCGGATCACGCGATAAACGGTTGCGCCCAAGGCTCATGAGCGTTAGGGACCGGGTCGGAACGCGGATGTGGCGGAATTGGTAGACGCACTGGATTTAGGTTCCAGCGCCGAGAGGCGTGGAGGTTCGAGTCCTCTCATCCGCACCAAATCTCTCAAAAAGCTGAGTAAGTGAGTGGACCGCACACAGATGTCCCCACGAAACCGTCCGTGATCGCGTTAATCCCGGCCTTTGGGCTTGGATGGCGGCAAAGCTCGTGACATAAGAGCGCCCTCATGCGCCGTCCGGTGGGGTGACCTTTCGGACGGCTCAGACGTTTTTGCAGGCGAAGGCGGACCATAAGCGGGCGCCCCGTAGGTTCGGAAAAATAACATGTCGATTCAGATTGCTGAAAAATCCGTTGATGGTCTTAGCCGCGTCTACGCGGTGTCGATCTCTGCCGTAGAGCTGGCCGAGCGCCAGGACAAGCGGATCAAAGAGATCGCGCCTCAGATGCAGCTTAAGGGCTTTCGCCCCGGCAAGGTGCCTGTGGCCCATGTCCGCCGCGTCCACGGCAAGTCGATCTTGGGCGAGGTCGTGGAAACACTGCTGACCGAAACCAACCAAAAGATCATCGACGACAATAAGCTGCGCCCAGCGGCCCAACCGGACTTTAATCCTGTGTCCGATATGGACGCGGTGATGAACGGCACGGCCGATCTGGCCTATGAGTTCTCGGTCGAGCTGATGCCCGACTTTGAGCCCGTTGATCCTGCGACCCTGGAACTGACCCGTCCGGTCTATAAGCCTTCCGACGTGGAAGTGGACGAGGCGCTGGCGGAACTGGCCGCTCAGAACAAGACCTACGAGCCGCGCAAGGGCAAGACCGTCAAGGCCAAGAAGGATGACATGGTCGTCATCGACTTCATCGGCCGCATCGATGGCGTCGCCTTCGATGGTGGCACGGCGACGGACAGCGAGCTGGTGCTCGGTTCGGGCCAGTTCATCCCGGGCTTTGAAGACCAACTGGTTGGTGCCAAGCCTGAAGAGGTCCGCACCATCTCTGTGACCTTCCCTGAGGACTATCAGGCCGAGAGCCTGAAGGGCAAAAATGCCGAGTTCGAAGTGACCGTCAAAGAGGTCAAGGCGCCCGGCGACACCAAGCTTGACGACGCCTTTGCTGAAAAGCTTGGCCTCTCCAGCCTTGAGACCCTGAAGGACGCCCTGCGCGGTCAGATCGAACAACAATACACCTCGGCCTCGCGCTTCAAGCTGAAGCGGGCCCTGCTTGACGTTCTGGACACCAAGCACGACTTCGCCCTGCCACCGCGCATGGTTGAAGCCGAGTTCGACGTGATCTGGCAGCAGGTCCAAGCCGACAAGGAAAGCGGTGGCCTGTCGCCGGAAGACGAGGGCAAGACGGAAGACCAGCTGAAGGGCGAATATCGCAAGATCGCCGAGCGCCGCGTGCGTTTGGGTCTGGTCTTGGCCGAGATTGGCCGCACTCAGAACGTGACCGTCACCGAGCAGGAAATGCTGGGTGCCATGCGTCAGGAGGCCATGCGCTATCGTGGCCAAGAGCAGCAGGTGTTCGAGTTCTTCCGCAGCAATCCAAATGCTCAAGCTCAGCTTCGCGCGCCGCTTTACGAGGACAAGGTCGTCGACCTGATCTTCGAAAAGGCCAAGGTCACGGATACCGAAGTGTCCAAGGAAGAGCTGATGCAGGACGACGACATGCCTGAGGGCTATGGCGACGCCTAATTGGCCGCTGGCTAGACTTTAAAAGAGGGCGCTGATCCGCAGGGGTTGGCGCCCTTTTTTTCCGATCAAACGCTTTTGGTTGGGTTGCACGACTTGCAACATGGCCGTGGGCACGCAATATCCAAGACAGCCTGCTTCGCGCGAAGCGGCTCTTAGCGCAGATGAGAAGGCACCCATGATTGATCACCAAGCCACTATGATGAATCTCGTCCCTATGGTCGTCGAGCAATCGAGCCGGGGCGAGCGCGCCTTTGACATCTTTTCGCGGTTGCTGCGCGAGCGGATCATTTTCCTGAACGGCCCGATCGATGACGGCGTCTCGGCGTTGGTCTGTGCTCAGTTGCTGTTCTTGGAATCGGAAAATCCCAAGAAGGAAATTTCGATGTACATCAACTCGCCCGGCGGGATGGTGACCTCCGGTTTGGCCATCTATGACACGATGCAGTATATCAAGAGCCCGGTCTCGACCGTCTGTATGGGTATGGCCGCCTCGATGGGGTCGTTCCTGCTGATGGCCGGTGCGCCCGGACAGCGCGTCGCTTTGCCCAATGCCCGCATCATGCTGCACCAGCCCTCGGGCGGCTTCCGGGGTCAGGCCTCGGACATTGAGCGCCACGCTGAAGACATCATCAAGACCAAGCGCCGCTTGAACGAGCTCTATGCCAAACATTGCGGCCAGCCCTTGGAAGTGGTGGAGCGTACGCTCGACCGTGACCACTTCATGGACGCCGAAGAATCCAAGACCTGGGGCATTGTCGACCACGTCTATGCCACTCGCGAAGCGGCTGAAGGCGGCGAGAAGGACGACGATAAGAAGGACTAGGTCTGATTGGTCTTCCTCGTGCTTCGACAGGCTCAGCATGAGGAAGATCGGTAGGCGTTGGATTTCCCATTCCTCGTCGTCCTACCGCTTCCTCGTGCTTCGACAGGTTCAGCATGAGGAAGAGTGAGATGTCCGCACTGTTCCATTCCTTCTTATCCTGAGCCTGTCGAAGGACGAGGAGGCTTCTCTTACCCCTTCACCGCCCAGACCAGATATTCCACATTGCCGTCGCCGCCGGTGATCAGGCTCTCAATCCGGTCGCGGACGGTCCAGCCGAACTTAACCAGCCACTGTTCAACGGCCTCAGCCGTCGCTTGGCGCGTGGCCTCGTCGCGCACGATGCCGCCCTTGCCGACAAGGTCAGGCCCGGCCTCGAACTGCGGCTTGATCAGCGCGATCAGGTCCGCGCCCGCCTCAGCCAAATCCAGCGCAGCGGGCAAGACCTTGGCCAAGCCGATGAAACTGGCATCACAAACGACCAAAGTGATGGGCTCAGCGATCAGCGCGCGGTCGAGGATGCGTGCATCGGTCCGTTCGAGGTTGATCACCCGCTGATCGCTGGCCAAACGGGGATGCATCTGGCCTTGACCGACATCGACCGCATAGACCCGCGCCGCGCCTCGAATCAAGCAAACTTCGGTAAAGCCACCCGTGGAGGCGCCAACATCAATGACACGGCGACCTTCAACCCGGATGGGCCAGTGGTTGAGCGCGTGCTCGAGCTTCAAGGCCCCTCGGCCAACATAGGGGTGGGCGGCGACGGCATCGATGGGGGCGTCTGGCTCAATCAATTCCGATGGCTTCTTTAGGACCTGCCCCGCGACCCGCACGCCGCCCGCCTCAATCGCAGCGCGAGCCTTGGCGCGGCTGTCAAACAGGCCGCGTTCGACCAAAACCAGATCAGCACGAATTTTAG
>CAISGS010000231.1 GCA_903884915.1 uncultured Caulobacteraceae bacterium
CGGGTCTCGACGCGCCTGACCAGCAGTCCAGCCATCGATACCTCGCCCTCCTATTCGCCTGACGGCAGCCAGATCGTATTCAATTCCGACCGGGGCGGCAGTCCGCAACTCTATCTGATGAAGGCAGACGGCAGCGACGTGCGGCGTCTGTCTTCGGGCGAGGGGCGTTACACCACGCCCGTTTGGAGCCCGCGCGGCGACTTTATCGCCTTCACCAAACAGACCGGCGGTCAGTTCCACATTGGCGTCATGCGGCCTGATGGCACCGATGAGCGGCTCTTGACCACCAGCTATCTGGATGAGGGTCCAACCTGGGCCCCCAATGGCCGCGTCCTGATGTTCTTCCGTGAGGCCCCCGGGGTCGCACCAAAGCTCTGGACCGTTGATATTAGCGGCCGGGTGGTGCGGCCTGCGCCCTATTCCGGTTCAGGCTCGGACCCGGCCTGGTCGCCTCTGCTGAACTAGAAATTTGTCACCCGAGGGTGATGAAGCTTTCCTCTAGGACAGGTTCCTATTGTCAGCCCTTGTTCAAGATGCCACGTTAGGGTGAATTGAGACGCGTGAATCGACCCCTTGACCCTGTTTTGGCTTCGGTCAAGATCGGACAAGGACCGTCCCAGCAACGCCTATGAACCCGAAGGAGAAGTTCGTGACCCCCAGTACCAAAGCCATTGTCAGGCTGGCCCTGATCGCGGCCGCCGCGGCGTCGCTTGCCGCCTGCGCGACCCGCAAGGCCCCGCCGCCGCCTGCGCCAACACCAGCGCCTGCGCCTGCGCCAGAGCCCGCGCCGCCGCCCGCTCCCACGCCCCCTGCGCCCGTCGTTCCGACCGGCCCCGCGCCAGGATCGGTGCAGGACTTTGTCGTCAATGCCGGTGAGCGCGTGTTCTTCGACTATGACTCCCACGCCCTGCGCGCTGAGGGTAGCGCCATGCTGGACGCCCAAGCCGCTTGGCTAGCGCGCTATCCGAACGTCAAGGTCCGCATCGAAGGCAATGCCGATGAACGCGGTACCCGTGAATATAACTTCGCCCTCGGCGCACGCCGGGCCAACTCCGTGCGGGACTATCTGGTCTCAAAGGGTGTGGCCGGTAGCCGGATCGAGACCGTCTCTTACGGTAAGGAAAAGCCTATCGATGGCGGAACCACCGAAGAGGCTTGGGGCAAGAACCGTAATGCCCATACGGCCCTGACCGCAGGCGCGCCTCAATAGGCACCCCTTGGTCTATTGAACTTTAGAGGGGGAAGGGGGCTGCATCTGCGGCCCCCTTCTTTCCATTTACGACCCCCTTTTCCTCAAGGGCGGCTTGGCCCATTGTGGCCGAGAGAGTTTGATTTTGATCTGACGGGTGACCTGATGAAGACCTTCTGCGCACGTCCTGTCTTGCGGTCCATCCTCGCAATGGCCCTCGCCTTGGCCTTTGGCTTCGCGGGACCCGTCTCCTCTGCGCGCGCCCAGTCGGATGATGGGGCGGCCAAGCGCTTTGACCGGATAGAGCGCCAGTTGCGCGAGGTGCGCGATATCGTCCTCCAGGCGCGCAGCACCGGTCAGCCGGTCGAGATCAAGATGGCGGGGCCTGATCCTGAGATGGCCACCCTGCGCACCCGGATCGATGATCTGGAACTGACCCTGCGCCAGACGACCGGCCAGATCGATAGTCTCAGCCAAGAGTTGGCCAAGACGCGCCGGGACCTGAAGGCTCTAGAGTCGGACAATCGCGCCCTGCAAGATCGGATGGCGGCGGCTGAGGGTCAATTGGCCAGCGCGGCCCAAGCGGCCAGTCAGGCTGCATCTCAGGCCGCAAAACCTGCGCCAGAAGCGGCTTCCGCCACTAAGGCCCCTGCGCCCGTGGCCGCGCCCAAGCCTCAAGCCGCCGTAAAGGCACCGACCGCCGCCAATGCTGCCGGTGAACGGATGGCTGCCTTTCAGCGCGCCAAGCAACTGCTGCTCGATGGACAGTTCCCCGCCGCATCAGCCGCCTTTCAAGACTATGTCGACCAGTATGGCGACACGGCCCCCAATGGCCCCGAGGCGCGCTATTGGCTGGGCGAGACCCTGTTCATTCGCGGCTCCTATGCCGATGCGGCGTCAGCCTATATCGGGGCCATTCGCGGTTGGCCGCCCACCGTTTGGGGTGCCGAGGCGGTGGTAAAGCTGTCCATGTCCTTGGTTGAATTGAATAGGATACCGGACGCCTGCCGCACCCTCGACGAATTTGGCCGTCGTTATCCGGCGGCGGCACCCGCGACCAAGGCGAGGGCCGACAAGGCCCGCCTTCGCGCCAAATGCACCTAGGCGGGTGTGACCCGATCCATTTGGTGCAGTCAGAGACCGAGCATTTGCTGGCTCAGCATCTGGACGGTGATCGTCAAGCGCCCCTCGCTGTAGCCTTTTCCGGCGGCAGTGACAGTCTGGCGACCTTGCTTTTGACGCTCGACTTTGCCACGAAGCAAGGCCGCAAGGTGCTGGCCTTGACCGTCGATCACGGCTTGCAGACCGCGTCGCGCGGATGGGCCCAGCACTGCGCGACCCTCGCCGTCCGTCTTGGCGCAGAGCCTGTGTCTCTTGTCTGGGACAAGGACAGGCCAAGCGGCGATGCCAGAGGCCTTCCCGCGGCGGCGCGGGCTGCGCGCCACCGGCTCTTAGCGACAGCGGCCAAGGCGCGCGGCGCCAAGGTCCTGATCTTGGGCCACACGCAAGATGACCGGCAAGAATCCGACTGGATGCGCCAGACCGAGGGCTCGACCCTTGGCCAGTTGAAGGTCTGGGGTCCCTCACCGGTCTGGCCAGAAGGGCGGGGCCTATTTTTGCTGCGTCCGGTCTTGGGTCAGAGCCGCGAAGACTTACGGGCCCTTTTGACGGATAAAGGTTTGGATTGGATCGAGGACCCGGCCAATCAGGACCCGCGCTTTGGTCGGTCGCGCGCCCGGATGGCGTTGGCGAACCTCAAGGCTACGACTTCGGCAGAGGCGCCTGAGCCAGAACCGATCTATTGGCCCAAGGATCTTGGGTCATGGACCGCCTATGGGGCCTTGGTTTTGGACCGCACGGATTTGCGGCGGGCATCAGAGGGATTGGATAGCTTCATGGCCCGGGCCCTGCTGTCAGTCTCGGGCCAAGACACCCCGCCGCGCTATCTGGCCCTTCAGCGCTTGACCACGGCCCTGCAAGGCTATGGTTCTTTCACCGCCACCCTCTCGGGCGCGCAGGTTCTGGCAAGCCATGATCAGGTCTGGATCGTCCGTGAGGCGGGTCGAAAGGGCCTCGCGCGCCTTGATCTAACGCCAACGGTTTCATCACCACAGGTCTGGGATGGCCGGTTTCAGATGGAAGGCGGGGCCGAGGGCGGGCAGGTCATCGCCTTGCGTGGCCACGCCAAGAGCTTAGGTCCGCTTGATCGCACACGGCTGGCCCGTCTGCCTGCACCCCTGCGTCCGACCTTGCCGCTGGTGGCCCAGGCAGATGGGTTGGTCTATCTTCCGACCTTCAACGGAGAGCCGCTCGTGCTCAATAGGGTCGCAGTGTCTCTGATTTTGCAGCGCCTAGAGGCGGCCTGTGGCAGAATAATCACCGAGCGCGCCCTCGGATGATGCCGTTTGTCGCTGGTGCCCATGGCAAAACCGACCGCGACATCCTATCTTAAGGCCCTAAGGCTAAAAAAGGCGACCACCATGAATTTGCGTAATCTGGCCATCTGGGGTGTCATTGTTGTGATCCTGCTTGGGATCTACAGCGCCATGAACCCGAGCTCCAAGTCGGGCGCGGTCGGCGAGATCAGCTATTCGCAGCTGCTCAGCAAGGTGGATGGCGGCCAGATCAAGTCGGCTGTGTTCCGTAATGATGTGGTCGAGGCTAAGGACGCCAGCGGCAAAGGCTACAATGTCGTCACCCCGATGAACCAGGATGAACTGGTCAAGCGCCTGCAGGCCAGCGGCGCGGACATTCAGGTCAAGCCTGCGGGCGGCATCACGCCGATGGGCCTGTTCCTCAACGCCCTGCCGGTCTTGCTGTTGATCGGCGTCTATATCTTCTTCATGCGTCAGATGCAGGGCGGCGCGCGCGGGGCCATGGGCTTTGGCAAGTCCAAGGCGCGGCTGCTGACCGAAAATAAGAACAAGGTCACGTTCGACGATGTGGCCGGTGTCGACGAGGCCAAGGAAGAGCTGAACGAGATCGTTGAGTTCCTCAAGGACCCCGGCAAGTTCCAAAAGCTTGGCGGCAAGATCCCCAAGGGCGCGCTGCTGGTCGGCCCTCCGGGTACGGGTAAGACCCTGCTCGCCCGTGCCATTGCCGGTGAGGCGGGTGTGCCCTTCTTCAGCATTTCCGGCTCTGACTTTGTTGAGATGTTTGTCGGCGTCGGTGCTAGCCGGGTGCGCGACATGTTCGAACAGGCCAAGAAGAACGC